>JAITCX010000090.1 GCA_031282945.1 Elusimicrobiota bacterium | reverse complement strand
GAATTTTCCCCTCATAAATGCACCTACATGATTTTCCCTTACCGCACAGACAATTGGCCTAATAAAGCTTTAGCGGCGCAGGAAGTTTTTTGCGATATTGCAAAACGCATTGCTCATTTTGAGCCTGTAAAAATACTTGTTCCTAAACCGTTTATGGCTCTTGCCCAAACGCTTTTAAAAGCCGCTCCAGAGAATTTGCAAATTTTTGAATGCGATAGCGATGACGCTTGGGCGCGCGATACGGGCGCAACTTTTATCATAAATAATAAAGGGGATATGCGCGCAATTGATTGGAAGTTTAATGCATGGGGCGGAAATGTAGACGGTTTATACGATAGCTGGGATAAAGACGATCTCATTGCAGAAAAAATGTGCGAGATTGAAAAAGTAGATTATTATAGAGCGGACGATTTTGTTTTAGAGGGCGGCTCAATTCATGTGGATGGTCAAGGGACGCTTCTCACCACCGCCCCCTGTCTTTTGAGTAAAGGGCGTAACCCGCATTTAACAAAAGCTGAAATAGAAAATAAGCTTAAACAATATTTAAATGTTAAAAAAATTATTTGGCTGCCCGCTGGAATTTACGAGGATGAAACAAATGAGCATGTAGATAATATCTGTTGTTTTGTAAAGCCGGGGGAAGTTCTTTTGGCATGGACAGACGATAAAAATGATCCGCAGTATGAAATGTCAAAAAAATGTTATGAGTTTTTATCCAATGAAACGGATGCTTTAGGGAGAAAATTTATAATTCATAAAATTATTTTGCCAAGCGTTCAAAACAGAACTTTTGCTGAAAGCGTTTCTGTGGAAAAATCGGCTAAATCAAAAGCGCGTATGGCAGGCGAAAGGCTGAGCGCATCTTATGTAAATTTTTATATTTTAAACGGGGCTATAATAGCGCCGATTTTTAAAGATCCAAACGATGACAGAGCTTGCGCTGCGCTTGAGGAGCTTTTTTATCCAAGACGCATCGTGCCTGTTTATTCTCGTGATATTCTGGTCGGCGGGGGAAATATTCATTGCATAACGCAGCAAGTTCCCGACCCGCTAAAATGGGAGAAATAAAATGAGCGAAATTAAAGTTGCCGCAACGCAAATGAAATGCACGCAAAATTTAGATGAAAATATTGCCGCCGCTGAAAAACTTGTTTTAGAAAGCGCTGGCGCGGGCGCGCAAATAATTTTATTGCAGGAACTTTTTGAAACGCAATATTTTTGTCAGACGCAAAGCTATGAATATTTGCAAATTGCAAAAACATTAGAGGAAAACCGCGCTATAAATCATTTTAAAACTATTGCAAAAAAACTGGGCGTGGTCTTGCCGATAAGTTTTTATGAATGCTGCGGCAATACCGCTTTCAACAGCATTGCAGTTATAGATGCAGACGGCCGCATTTTAGGCGTTTACAGAAAAACGCATATTCCTGACGGGCATTTTTACGAGGAGAAATTTTATTTCACTCCTGGCGATACAGGTTTTAAAGTTTGGCAAACAGCTTTTGGAAAAATCGGCATTGGTATTTGTTGGGACCAGTGGTTTTGCGAGGCGGCTAGAATTATGACCCTCTTAGGCGCTGAGATTTTATTGTATCCTACCGCTATCGGCTGCGAACCAGTTTTAAATACAGACACGCGCAAACATTGGCAAATAGTTATGCAGGGGCATGCGGCTGCCAATATTATTCCCGTTGCCGCTTCAAACAGAATTGGAACTCAAAAAATAGACGGTCAAGAAATGACTTTTTATGGAAACTCTTTTATAACAAATTCTATCGGCGAAATTATTTGTTCTATGAACGATAGGGACGCTGGTTTTATTATAGCTAGTTTTGATTTTGAAAAAATAAATATGCAAAGGCGCCAGTGGGGAATTTTTAGGGATAGGCGTCCGGAAATGTATAGAGAAATTTTAACGCATGGCTTCTAGCGGAGCGTTTTAATAAGCTTTAAATGAAGTTTTAAATAAAGGGGTAGATAATTATGCAGAAGGATTTTAAGGATTTGCAAATTTCAAAAACGCTTTTAGCTTTAGACAATGCGGCGGGCGTTTCGGGCGATGAATTGCGCGTTGCGGAAATTTTAAAAAAAGAAATGTCAGGACTTTACGATGACTTTTACGAGGATGCTTTAGGCAATCAATTTTTTACAAAGTATGGGTCTAATCCCGATAAAAAAGTTTTAATTGCCGCTCATTTAGACGAGATAGGCTTTATAGTAAATTATATAGACGAATACGGTTTTGCCAGAATTTTGCCGGTCGGATATCATGACGATAGGGTTGCGATAAATCAGGATTTGATTTTTCACACTGCAGACGGCAAAGAAATTTTTGGCGTAACCGGTTCAAAACCCGCCCACATTATGACGTCTGACGATCACAATAAAGTTATAAAGATAGAGGATTTATATGTGGATATCGGCGCTTCAAGCGCGGCTGAGGCGCGCGCTATGGGGCTTGAAATAGGCGACTATGGAACATTTGCAAGGCATGGCAGATTTTTAAATGGGACGGATTTTTATTCCGGCAAATCTGTAGACGACAGGGCGGGGCTGGTTGTGATGGTAGAGGCATTGAAACGTTTGAAGGATTTGAAAATTTCGCCAACAATTTGTATGGCGGCAACCACGCAGGAGGAAGTCGGTTTGCGGTCGGGAGAACCCATTTGCAATAGGTTTAATCCAGAACAGTTTTTTGCAATTGACGTTACGCTTGCAGGCGGAGGGGCGCCGGGAGCTGAGGATATTCCAATAGCTACAAAATTGGGGGGAGGCGTTGGATTTAAATTTTATGATTGGGACAAGAAAATTACTTGCGGAAATAATGTCGCCAGAAAACTTACCAATAGAATGATAGAGGTTGCCAGAAAATATAATATTGCATTTCAAAGAGAAGTTTTTGTCGGCGGGGGAACGGATGCATGGACAGCCGCAAAATCAGGTATGGGAATTTTAACGGGCGGCATTTGCATTCCAACGCGGTATATGCACACGGCAGTTGGAATTGTAAAACTTTCCGATTTAGAGACCTGCGCTGACTTCATAGTAAAATATTTGCAGGATTATCAATCTCTATGAGATAAAAAAGTTTAGAAAAGGAAATAAAATGAGCGCTGAGAATTCATCTAATAAAGCTGTAAACGATCACATATTTTCAAAAAAACATTTTACCCTTTGGGGTAAAATTCGCAGGTTTATAATAACAAACCATACAGCTTATGCAGTGGTTAGTTTTTTACGCCTAAAAAAGTTAAAGAATTTTTTTGAAAATTTATTTTCAGATAAGCAAAAGCTGGATAGAATAACTTGGATGATGACTACAATTACCAGACAGCCTTTCTTGTCTGGATTTTTGGTGGATGTAGTTTCGCATTGCAATTTAAATTGTAAATATTGCGGTCATTTCAGTCCTTTGGTGAAAGAACAATTTATGCCTCGCGAAGCTTTTGAAAAAGATATGCGGCGTATGAGTGTTCTTTCAGGCGGGGATGTTGGATCTATAAGGCTTATGGGCGGGGAGCCTCTATTGCATCCTGAGCTTTTGGATTTTTTATCAATTACCAAAAAATTATTTCCTAAAACCACATTAATTATTGTTACAAATGGAATTTTATTACAAAATAAAGATGACGCTTTTTGGCAGGCTTTAAAAGAAATGGACGTGATAATTTATTTGTCAAAGTATCCAATAAAAATTAACTTAAAGAAAATAGATGATATGGCTTATAAATTTGGAGTGAGAATTGATTATGTTGGTTTGGGAACTGGGGTTAAGACGATGTTTCATTGTCCATTTGATTTGAGCGGCAGTCAAAATGCAACTTATAATTATCTCAGATGCGGCGCAGGCAACGGTCCCTGCGCTCAGCTTGAAAACGGCAAATTTTTTACCTGCGGCGTTCCATCTAAGATCTATTTATTTAATCAATATTTCAATCAAAACCTTGAGATAACAGAAAAAGATTATGTGGACATTTACAAAATAAATAGTATGGATGAACTTTTAGATCAAATTGCGCGTCCAATTCCTTT
>JAITCX010000088.1 GCA_031282945.1 Elusimicrobiota bacterium | reverse complement strand
CGCCAATATTGATAAAGTTGACATTTCAAGCGGCGGGCATTTAAACATACAATCAGACTATATAACTATAGGCAGTTTATATATTGACAAAAATTCATCTTTAGATTTTGGGCTCAATGAATATAATATACACGATTTAAAGCTTACGCAATCCTCGCAAATTTTAGGCCGCGTTATTGTAAACCTCAATCCTCCGCACGATCAATCCAGCACCATAACTTTGGAGGCTGACGATGCGGTTTTAAATATTGAAGGCGCGATTTTAGATTTGTCGGCCTTGACGCGGGCGCATGCCAGCGGTTTTATTACGCAATCCGATATGACTCTTTTACAAATAAAATCTACCAATGATTCGTCTCATATTGAAGGAGAATTTGTAAATGAGTGGGGGCAGATTTACAATGTGGGCAGGGTTTGGACTTGGTATGTTTTAAATGATTATGATCAGGTTATTGATACGAGCGGCGGGAGCGGGTCGGGTTTTTCGGCGGGCGGGGCGCGTTTGACTTCAAATGGAGTTGTGAAAGTTGAATTGATATTGGAGAGCAAAGCGCTGCCGATGGAGAACGTTGTAGATTTAAATTACAATCAGGACCAAGCGCGCGGGGCGGTCTATTATTCAATCATGGGCGACAATAAATCTATGGTTGAAATGTGGGATGCGGCGGAGTGGATTGCCAACAATGAGCTTTATGATTTCGCTTTATATTTTGAGCAGTTGAGCGGTTCTTTTATAGCTACCTTGCTTACATTGCCGGCGATAGACATAAATCCAAATGGGTTTTATCAATATTTTGAAAATGATCCAAACAGGATTTGGGTGCAGGCAAGCGCGGGCGGCTATCAAATAGACAAGGACAATATTATAGGGACGTTTAAGTCTCTTGGGACGGAAGGCAGCGTGGGGATGGACATTTATTATTCCAGTCCGACAAAAGTGGGCGTTTACGCTTTTGGTTCTGAGCGGGATGTGGAGCAGGGGCATGCCAATGTTGCAAACATAACGAGTTTTGGCGGCGGCGTTTATGTGGGCTTTTTTGATTTGCTTTGGAAAACGGTGGACATCAAGGCTAATGTTGGGGCTAGTTTAGACAATATTTATGAAAAGCGCGGGATAAATATAGATTTTAAAGAAACGGTGGAAGCCAATTTTAATTCCAAAACTTTAAAAGCTAAAATGGAAATGGATTTTATGCCGGGCATAGTAGTTGGGGGAGTAAACATTGGATTATTTGGGCGTTTAAATTTTGGCTGGGTAGAAAACGATGCCTTTGAGGAGCGTTATTCCAAGGGCAAGCATGCGGCGCTTGGCGTTGACAAGCAAGATTACAGACGTTTGCAGACAGACGGCGGGCTTATGTTGACGCGCAATTTCGGCAAAGGTTTAGATCTGACTGTGCGGGCTTATGGGATAAGTTTAACGGCTGGCGACAGGGAACTTTACCGCATGTATTTCTTAGTTTCGCCGACGAGCATTATGGAAATTGAAAATGCAAAGCAGGCTGATACGGGCGTTGGGGGCGATATTTTACTCAGTTATAAATTGAGCAATAGATTTGATTTTAAAGCCAATGCAAGTTTGCAGACGGCGCTTGATTCAGACGATATGCTTTATGGCGGCGGCGTTGGGATTCGGTGGTGGTTTAACATGAATTCTTATTATGCCAAGCAGAAGGCGAAGCGGCGGGCGGCGGCGTTTAAGATTGTAGCGCAGAAATATTTCTTAAGCCGTTTAGACGAGATTCAAGATCTCAAAGGGGATGTGCCGATAGATTTAACAAATCTCATAACGCTTGCGGATTTCATTAAATTCTATTTAGATCATCCAGATTATTTTGAACAGCAGCGCAAGTATCAAGAATATTTACGCAGGTATTTTGTAAGTTTATTGGATCAATATTTAGAGGAGAATACAGAGAAGCCGACGAAGGGTATGGTGCTGCCTCCGCCTTCAAGGGTATGGGGTTTGCAAGAGACCATATTTGTGGGCGATATGTATATGATTACTCCTGTGATAATTTTAGAGCCGAAAAAGTTTGAGTATTTCTTAGAGGATTATTTAAGGAATCCGCAGAAATTTAGACATAGACCGATTTTGCGTGTTGTTTCGGAGCAAGACAGAGAAAGCACTGAGGAGTTTTTAAAAACTGCATATGAGGCGACTGTTGCGCATTTTGCGTTTAATGTTTGGACGCTTCCAGAATCTGCGTTGAGAGGTTTAGATGTTGAAGCTAAAAAGATTATTGATCAAGGTTATAGCAGGGTGGTTATTGTGGGGTATGCGGATTCGATTGGCTCAGACGAGATAAACAATCAAATTTCGTATAGGCGTGCGGAGACGGTTTATTATGAACTAGTTAAATCGGGAATTGATCCAAACAAAATTGTATTTTTGGGTCGAGGCAAGAGGGATCCTGTCGCTCCAAACACCACAGAAGCCAACCGAGCGCAAAACAGGCGTGTGGAAGTTTTTGCAAAGTAGTTTATTTTCAAGAGATTTTTAGAAGTATAAAAGAGCCTGCCCTTAACGGCAGGCTTTTTTTATGTGTGGGCGGCAAACATTTTTTTGTGTTTATTTTTACGCATTAGAGAGAAATATTTTCCAGAAACTTAATTGAAAAATGTTAAAATATGCAAGAAAATAAAATTATTTTTTAGAGGAGTTAGGATATGGCGCCGATAATATTAGACCTTGAAAATTTACAAAAGCTGCCTGTTGGGATACAGGAGTTTTCAACGTTGCGCGAGGAGAAATATCTGTATGTTGACAAAACAAGACAGATTTTGGATTTAACAATGCGCGGATCGGCTTATTTTTTAGCAAGGCCGAGGCGGTTTGGGAAATCGCTTTTAGTATCAACATTGGATGCGCTTTTTAGCGGGCGCAAAGAATTGTTTGAGGGTTTATATATTTATGATAAATGGGATTGGAACAAAACTTATAATGTCATTAGGATTGATTTTTCAAGAGTTACAACGCTTACCCCCGAGAAATTGGAGCTAAGTTTAGCTTTGAGATTAGATGAAATAGCGGAAGATAATGAAATAACTTTGACGGCGCCTGATCCAGTAGACAAGTTTTCACAATTAATAAGGAAAATGTATAAAGCTAACGGCAAAAAAGTTGTGGTTTTAATTGATGAATACGATATGGCGATTTTAGACAATTTAAAGGCGATGAAGGAAACGGATATAAGTATTGAAAATAAAAAGATTCTTGGACAATTTTACAGAGTATTAAAGGGAGCCAGCCAATATTTGCATTTTATTTTTTTAACAGGGGTTACAAGATTTGCAGGATTGTCAGTTTTTTCTGGATTAAATAATCTTAGGGATTTAACGCTTGCAGATAAATTTGCCGGCATTTGCGGATATACGCAAGAGGAATTAGAGAGCAATTTTAAGTCATATATTCAAGTGATTGCTGATAAAAAAGGGCATACTTATGAGGATGAGCTGAGGGAGATAAAGCTGTGGTATA
>JAITCX010000074.1 GCA_031282945.1 Elusimicrobiota bacterium | reverse complement strand
GTATACTACAAAAATAGCATGTTAATGACATGTTGTAAAAAAATTATAATTCCGGTGTAGCTCAATGGTGGAGCAATCGGCTGTTAACCGATCGGTTGCTGGTTCGAGTCCAGCCGCCGGAGTGTTTAAAAGGGTAACCGAAACGGTTACCCTTTTTTATTGTTATACAATTACTTACTTTTAAAAAAGGGGATTTAATATAATGGAAATTATTTTTATGGCATTAATTTTATGCGTTCTTATTGTTTTTGGCATTCTTATTTTTTTGCTTATAAAAAAATTAAACCCTGAAAATTCTCAAACTCTTTTACAAAAGGAATTTGAACAAATTAGAAATGAAATTATGAATTCCGCTAAAGAATCCAGACAAGAACTGCAGCAAAATTTAAATGAAAGTAGACAAGAAATGCAAAAAACGATATTGGATTTTACGGGACATATAGATCAAAATTTTGAAAAAATGCGCTCAAGCGTTGAAAGAAAATTAAGCGAAATTCAACAAGATAACTTTTTAAAATTTGAACAAATTCAAAAAACTATGGTCACATTTACAGGTCATATAGATCAAAATTTTGAGAGAGTGCGCCAAAGTGTTGAGAAAAAATTGGGAGAAATTCAAAAAGATAATGCAGAAAAAATAGAACAAATGCGCCAAACAGTAGATGAAAAATTACACAAAACTCTTGAAACGCGCTTAGGCGAATCTTTTAAACTCGTAAGCCAAAGACTTGAGGATGTCCATAGAGGTCTTGGACAAATGCAAGAGCTTGCCACCGGCGTTGGCGATTTGAAAAAAGTTTTATCAAATGTAAAAACAAAAGGCATTTTGGGCGAGTATCAGCTTGCTTCAATTCTTGAACAAATGTTGACGCCTAATCAATATGCTGCAAATGTTAGGGTAAATCCCAATTCAAATGACGCTGTGGAATTTGCAGTAAAAATTCCAAGTAAAGAGGATAGCTCAAAAATTATTTGGCTTGCTGTGGATGCAAAATTTCCCACCGTCACTTATGAATTTTTAATGAAAGCTTATGAGAAGGGAGATATAGATGAAATTAAAAATAATCAAAAAGAACTTGCAGCCACAATTAAAAAATTTGCAGGAGAAATAAAAAGCAAATATATTTGTCCGCCCGACACTTTGGATTTTGCAATTATGTATTTGCCTTTTGAGGGATTATACGCGGAAGTCTTGAGAATACCGGGTCTTTTAGAGGATGTTCAGCGTTCTCATAAAGTTATAATCACAGGCCCCAGCACCACATCCGCTTTATTAAATAGTTTGCAAATGGGCTTTAGGACTTTGGCGATAGAAAAAAGAACCAGCGAAATTTGGACTTTGCTAAGCGCTGTAAAATCTGAATTTGGAAAATTTGGAGATGTCCTTGCAAAAGCGAAAAGTAAAATAGACAGCGCCAGTAAAGAAATGGACAATATCGGCCAACGCACCCGCGCAATTGACAGAAAACTGCGCGACGTTCAAGAACTGCCGCAAGCCGATGATCCGAGTTTGTTAAAGTTTTAATCTCTATAAAAATCATCTAACTTTTTGCTATATTATGTAAAATCCTCTTTTAAATATAAATCGCGCATCGTAGCGCTTTAAATATCTATCGTCATACGTATAATCAATTAAATATTAAAACTAGATAGATAAAAATTTGCGCATGTTTTTTTAGCGCAAAAAGTTTTTGCAAGAGATTGATATTTATTATGCGTATAACAAAAATTGAGAGGCGCGCAAAAATAAGATGAAGTTTTGTAAAAATAAATCGGAGTTTAACAATAGCTAAAAACAGGAGGGAGTTAACATGGTTGTTGAAATAAAAATGCCGCAGCTCGGCTTGACGATGGTGGAAGGCACAATTAGCGCTTGGCTTAAACAGGTCGGCGATGAAATTAAAAAAGGCGATCCGATTGTTGAAATAACCACAGATAAACTAAACAATATTTTAGAAAGCGAAACAGACGGATTTTTGCTGTCTATAAATGCGCCCGAAGGAGCCGATGTTCCCGTTATGGGAATTTTAGGTTATATCGGCCAGCCCGGCGAAAAAGTTCCAACAACGGCGCAAACTCCCTCGGCTCAGCAAGCGCAGCAACCTCCAGCGGCCGCTCAGGCAATCCCGCAAGAAAATGCCGCCTCCCAACCTCAAGCTCAACAAGTCGCAGAAAATGTCGAGCCGCCCGCCGCGGCGGAAGTTTCGGGTAAAAGAATAAAAATTTCTCCGCTTGCAAAAAAAACGGCTTTGAATTTAGGCATCAATATAAATCAAATTGCGGGGTCGGGTCCCGGCGGCAGAATTGTTCAAAAAGATATTTTGGGAGCGCCGCCTCAAAAATCAAGCGGCGGTCAAGTTTTCGTAAGCAAGCCCCCAACTCGGCAGAGACTTTCTTCTATGCGCAAAGCGGTCGGCACAAGAATGCTTGCATCTCACAGCCAAATTCCGTGCGTTACAATAAATGTCAAAGTGGATGTGAGCGAGCTTTTTGAATTGCGCGCTAAGCTAAATGCAAATCGTGAAAAAGAAAAAAAGTTTACCGTAAACGATTTTATAATTAAAGCTTGCGCAAAAACTTTGGCCTCTCATAAAGAGCTGATTGTAAGTCTTTCAGGCGAGGATGTCGTATATAATCAGGATATAAATATAGGGATGGCGGTGGCTCTTGAAGCGGGATTGATTGCGCCGGTCATAAGACATGCGGATAAATTGAGTCTTGAGGAAATTTCTATTAAGGCAAAAGATTTAGCGGCGCGGGCGCGCAAAGGGCAGTTGGGAGTGGAGGAATACCAAGGTTCAACTTTTTCAATTTCCAATTTGGGAATGTATCAAGGAGTTGAAACTTTTACATCAATTATAAATCAACCCAATGCAGGAATTTTGGGAGTGGGATCTGCAATAAGCGAGCTTGATATTTTGGCAGACGGCAGCATTGTAAAAAAACTGTTTATGCGTATCGCTGTTACAATAGATCATCGTCTATTGGACGGCGCGCAGGGCGCAAAATTTGGTGTGGATATGAAAAAACTTTTAGAAAATCCCATTGAAATTTTGGTTTAGGCGGAGGAAATAAATGAGCGAAAAAATTTGCATTATAGGCGCTGGACCCGGGGGATACGTGGCCGCAATAAGAGCGGCGCAGTTAGGCGCGCAGGTTACATTAGTTGACCATAATATTTTGGGTGGGACTTGTTTAAATGTGGGATGCATCCCTACAAAATCTTTGCTCCATTGCGCCGAGATATTTGATGAGGCAAAACATGCCGGCGAGTATGGGTTGAACATAGATGTAAAAGGTTATGATTGGCAGAAAGTTCAGTCTAAGAAAAATCAAACTGTTAAGCAATTGGTGGACGGCGTCACTGGTTTGATGAGGGCAAATAAAATTTCTGTCATTAAAGCTACGGCAAAATTTGAGACGCAAAATTCTCTCCTCCTTACCAAACAGGATGGCTCAGCCCAAATAGTTCAAGCTGATAAAATAATTATAGCGGTAGGCTCCCGCCCCGAGATTCCAAATATTTCAGGTTTAGAGGGAAACCCTCTCTGCATAGATTCTACAGGAGCGCTTTCTCTTGAGGAAGTTCCAAAAGAAATGTTAGTGATTGGCGGCGGAGTTGTGGCGGTAGAGCTTGCAACTATTTATTCAGTTTTTGGATGCAAGGTAACTATGTTGAAACGTTCGCCGATTATTTTGCCGAGCATGGATCAAGAATTGGTAGATATTTTGGTGAAAAGTTTGGCGCAGCGCAAAATAGATATTATTACGGGCGTTAAATTTCTGTCGGCGCAAAATGAAAATGCCAGAATTAAATTAAATGTAGAAATTGCGGGTCAGAAAAAAACTTTTGAGGCGCAAAAAATTTTGGTTGCCGCTGGGCGCCGTATCAACACAGAAAATTTAGGACTTGAAAAAATTGGAATTGCCTGCGGTAAGAACGGTGAAATTTTGACAGACGATAAAATGCAGACTAACATAAAAAATATTTACGCTATTGGGGATTGTTTAGGGAAGGTTATGCTGGCGCACACCGCAAGCGCGCAAGGGGAAGTTGCCGCTGAAAATGCCTGCGGTCATAATTTAATTTATGACGGCCGCACAAGCCCAATATGCGTTTACACTTTGCCTGAATTTGCTGGCGTTGGCGCTACTGAGGATGAACTTAAATCTAAAAATATTGATTATTTAGTTGGGAAATTTCCGCTCTATGCAAACGGCAAGGCTCTGATTGCAAACGGCGGCGAGGGGATGATAAAAATTTTGCTTGGCAAAAAATATAATGAAGTTTTGGGAGTGCATATTATTGGGCCGCGCGCCACAGATATGATTGCATGCGGCGCATTGATGATTGGTTTTGAAGCCACAATAGACGATGTGTGCGCATGTATTTATGCGCATCCAACAGTTTCTGAGGCAATTAGAGAAGCGTTTTTGGCGGCAAAATCCCGCGCAATTCATATTCCAAATAAATGATATATTTACACTCGCCGTCTACCGATCCATATTTTAATTTAGCTCTTGAGCAAATAGTTTTTGACGATTTTGATGCGCGTCAAAGTTATTTTATGCTTTGGCAAAACGACAATACCATCGTTGTTGGGAAAAATCAAAATACAGCTGAGGAAATCAATGCGGCTTTTGTAAAAGAAAAATCTATAAATGTTGTGCGGCGTCTATCGGGGGGCGGCGCGGTTTACCATGATCTTGGAAATTTAAATTTTACTTTTATAACTGATGTCAAAGATTGCGCTCGTTTAAATCTTGCATTTTTTTGCGAGCCTATTGTTAAAACATTAAAAGGTTTGGGCATAGAGGATGTGCAGATAGACGGGAGAAATGATATTACGATAGCAGGCAAAAAATTTTCTGGAAACGCCCAATATATTAAGCGCGGCCGCATAATGCATCATGGGACAATAATGTTTGACTCGGATCTTTCTACCGTCTCAAAAGCTCTAAATGTTTTGCCTGACAAAATTGTTTCTAAGGGGTTTAAATCTGTAAAGAGCCGCATAACAAATATTTTGCCTCATTTGAAAAATAAAATAACGCTTAAAGAATTTGAAAATGTTTTGATTGAAAATATTTTTGATAAAAACGATTTTAAAAATTATACATTGACAGACGAGGATTTAAAAAAAGTTTATATTTTAAGAGATGAAAAATATGCAACTTGGCAATGGGTTTATGGAGCGTCTCCAGAATATAGCGTAAAGAAAAAACGTAAGTTTGAGGGATGTGGATCTATAGAAGTTTTAATGAAAGTTGTAGGCGGAAAAATTTTGGATATTCATTTTTACGGCGATTATTTCGGCATCCAAGACAGCGCCGATCTGGCAAAAATTTTAGTAAATAAAGATTTAAATTTACAATCATTGGAACAAACTTTAAAACATATAGATATAGATTCGTATTTCCATAATTTAAATAAAGAGTCTTTCTTGGCTTTAATGCTTTTGTAGAGAGAAACGCTCTTTAAATAATTTATGCGTTTGTTTGTTTTTTGAGTAAAAAACAATGTGTTTTAAGCGCATTGGCTAGATTTTTGTTCTTAAAAATTTTTATAAAAAATACTTTTTATATTGCAATGCTAGAGTAAAAAAACTTTAAGATTGCAGGATAACTTTGAATTGAATAAACAGGCAAATAAAAATTTTTGGCAAGGTTAAATATGAAACTTTTGATGGAGTCTTTATCTTATTTATCTCCTGACGGAGTGGCTCTGGTTGAGAAGGCATATCAATATGCTTCTTGGGCGCATTCTTTTGATGTGCGCGCCTCTGGCGCTCCGTATATTACGCATTTAATTGCCGCCACGACAAATTTAGCGGAGTTAAAAGTTGATGCGCAAACGCTTGCGGCTACGCTTTTGCATGATGTGCTTGAGGACACTTTGGTTGTTGAAAAAGAACTGACAGAGGAGTTTGGACCGGAGATAGTTTTTTTAGTTAAGGGAGTTACTAAACTCAACAAATATCAGTTTGACGATACGATTACGGAGCAAGCTGAAAACTGGAAAAAAATGCTGCTTGCCGTTGTTAAAGATCCTCGCGTGATTCTCATAAAAATTGCAGATAGGCTGCACAATATGCGCACGCTTGAATCTCTGTCTAGACAGAAACAAGAGAAAATTGCAAATGAAACTTTAACGCTCTATGCGCCGTTTGCCCATAGATTGGGAATTTATAAATGGCGCAATGAACTTGAGGATTTATCTTTTGCGATTTTATATCCCAGCCAGTATAATGAAATAAAAGCAAAACTTGATGCTAGGGTAGAAAGCAATAGCGCCTTGCTTACAGAATTGGAAGAACAGATAAAATCTAAAATTCCGCAAACTGAAATTCCCTATAGAATTTTATCGCGTCCAAAAAATCTATACGGAATTTATAAAAAAATGGAACGTCAGCAAAAGCCTTTTGAGCAGATAGAGGATATTTTAGGTTTGCGCATTATAACTGATACGGTTGAACATTGTTACATGATTTTGGGAATAATAAATGCAAATTTTAAATTGGTTGAAAATTCTTTTACGGATTATATAAATGTTCCAAAATCAAATCTCTATCAATCTTTGCACTTGACAATAATTACTTCCAATAATGCGATAATTGAAACGCAAATTAGAACTGAGGATATGCATCATCGCGCCGAATACGGCATCGCGGCGCATTGGCGTTATAAGATCCAAAGTTCTGGGGGCAAAGTAAAGGGCGGCTCAAACGAGGATAACTTAGATTGGCTCAAACAATTTTTGGAAGGGCAAAAAGATGTAAAAGATTCTCAAGAATTTATAAATATGTTAAAAACGGAATGCGTGTTTACTCAAATTTTTGTTTTTACTCCTCTCAAAAAAGTTATAAAATTACCGCTTGGCGCAACCGCTTTAGATTTTGCTTATGCAATTCATTCCGATATCGGCGATTCATTTGTGGGCGCTAAAGTAAATGGAAAAATGGCAAATATAAATACCAAACTTAAGACGGGCGATATCGTTGAAGTGTTTACCAGAAAAAATGTTCATCCAACTAAACATTGGCTTGAATACACAGTAAGTTATCAAGCTAGAAGCCATATTCGCAAATATTTGAGGATGAAAGGCGGGGATTTTTGAG
>JAITCX010000048.1 GCA_031282945.1 Elusimicrobiota bacterium | reverse complement strand
GTATTGTTTGTTATTGGCGGTGGTAGTTAGCGTGGTCGTTGTTTTGTCTTGCCGCTACTCTTTTTATTTTTTAGCCCAGCGTAAGCGGCAAAGCGCTTGGTCTTTACGAGAAATTTTTTGTTTTGTCTTTGTTGTTGTCGTTGTTGTCTTTGCCGTGTCGTACTTTTTCCCGCGCTCTTTTGGTTTTGCGGCGTAGCGAAGCGTAAGCGCTGCTATGCGAGAAATTTTTTTCGCCAAGAGGGCAAGGGAAACTGGAAGTTTCGCTTGCCCTCACCCAGTCGGGCGTGACAGTACAGACTGCTGTCTGTCACGTCAAAAGTAGAGTCGGCGCGGGGGCGAAAAAAATTTTCGCAAGCGCGGCGCCGCAAAACCAAAAGGTAGCGCAAAAAAATAAAGAGAAAAGAGTTAAAAGAGCGTTACTTTTCTGTTTCTCTTTTATAGAAAAGAGAGGCAAGTTGCAGGTGTCGTTAAGTTTTGTCTCTCTTTCCCAAAGAGAGAATTACTTTATAAGCGCTGTTAGTTTTTCTGTTTCTCTTTTTTCAAAAAGAGAAAAATGTCTCGTCTTTAGTTTTCTGTTTCTCTTTTTGCAAAAGAGAAATAATTTCCAACTCTTTTTTATAAAAGAGTAGATGGTCTTTAATTGACGCCCCCTTCATTTTTTGCTATACTAGCCCTTAAATGTATACAAAGCCGGGCCTGTAGCTCAGTTGGTTAGAGCAGCCGACTCATAATCGGCTGGTCGTAGGTTCAAGTCCTACCAGGCCCAAATTTAAAACCTTAATCCCTTAAGGTTTTTATTTTTTACAGGGGGTAGTTAGCTCAGCGGAAGAGCGTTCGCCTCACACGCGAGAGGTCGCAGGTTCAAACCCTGCACTACCCATTTGACTGCCCTGCTGTCACCAAAATTCTCAAATGCCGTTTCTGTTTCACAAAAGGAAATTAAATGGAAAATCTAAAGCAAACATTGCAATCTTTATGCGATCTGCAAAAATATGACATTGCCATTAGTAAATTAAACGAAGCTATAACCGAAGCTCCCGCCAAAATTTTGCAGGCTCAGCAAGAACTTGAATCCAAAAAAGAACAGACGCAAAATGCAAAGCAAGAATATGTAAATTTAAATTCCCAGAGAAAAGAAAAAGAAGCCATGCTTGAAAGTAGAGAGCAGTCAATAAAAAAACATAGCGCTGAATTAAATTCTATTAAGTCCAATGAGGCATACAAAGCGCTTAGCATGGAAATAGAAAAAGCTAAAGCGGATAAAAGCGTTGTTGAAGATGAAATTTTGGAATTATTGATGAAAATAGATAGCGAAGCGGTTGTAGTAAAAACTGCGGAAACGGAACTTAAAAATTTTGAACAAACTATAAAATCTAAAATTGCAGAGATAGAAAGCAATGTCCAGTTGGCAAAATCTGAAATAGAAAAAATAGAAAAGCAAAGGCAGCAACATTTGAATTTAATAGATCCTCAAGTTCTTGCTCAATACGAAAGAATTAAATCAGGCAACAGCGTAGATCCTATCGCTTTTGTTGAAACAAATTCTTGCAGCGCATGCGGATTGGTTTTAAGGCCGCAGGTTTTAATTGATGTGAAGAAAGGTTCAAACTTAATTTTTTGCGACGGGTGTTGCAGAATTTTAGTTGATAAAACTTAAGATATGCCAGATCCTTTGCAATTTTTAAATTTTAAATCAATATCTATTTATAAAAATAAAATTTCATACGGACGGGCAATCGCCGTATACGCCGTTTTAGGTATGCGGAGGAAAGTCCGAACTTTATTTGCAAAAGAAACTGCACTTTGCGGCTAAGCCCTTTGTGCAGTTTTTTTATGCTCAAAAATGGTAGCAGGTAATGCCTGCCGCATGCGAATGCAGAGGTGCGAGCAGAGACGCTTTTAGCGGAAACGCTAGGGTATCCTTGAGGGTTTTCCCTTTAGGATAAGTTTTTGCGGTAACGCAAAAGGTGAAACGGCTAAATCCTTACCGGAAAGCAAGACAGTAGTTTTGTCGCTTGATCATTAAAAGCAATTTTAATGACAGAGAAATGATTGCCGTTTTAATTGCAAAATTAAAACACAGAATTCGGTGTATAGTCCGTATGAAATGTAGCAAATCGTCAAAAAAAATAATGCGCGCGCCCTCTATCTTGTCCATTTTTTGCGCAAATTTTTTTTGAGAAAAGTTGTCCAGTTTTACATTTACGCTCATAGCGCTCTTATGTATTTTTATAATGTTGTCGGCGCCTATTTATTGCTAAAACTTGCTTAAAAAGTTTTGCAAGCGCAAAGGCTTTATCGCGCCAATTATTAGAGGAGAAAATGGAACATTTATTGCTTTTTATTGGTATTGGTTTGGCGGGCGGGTTATTGAGCGGTTTGCTGGGCGTGGGGGGCGGAATAATTCTCATTCCCCTTATGACAATGTTTTTAAAAATGACCCAACATCAAGCGCAAGGGGCGTCGCTTGGCATAATAATGTTTAGCGTTTTTTCGATGCTAGTCTATTATAAAAAAGGTTTTGTGGATTTAAAAGTTGTGGCGTTGATCGGCATTGGTTTTGTTTTGGGCGGTCTGATAGGTTCGCATTTAGCTGACATGGCAAGCGATGTAATTTTAAAAAAAAGTTTTGCAATTTTAATGATAATTGTGGCGCTGAGGATGTTGTTTTTTAAATGAGTTATCACACGCCTGTTTTAATTAAAGAAGTTGATTTTTATCTTAATTTAAAGCCTTGCGCAATTTTAGTTGATGCAACTTTTGGCGGGGGCGGCCACAGCAAATATTTGTTTGATAAATATAAAGATATAAAAATTATAGCTTTGGATTGCGATGAAAGCGCCTATGGGCAATTTTTAAAAATGGAAAAAGAGTTTGGGGGGAGATTAATTTTTGTAAGAGAAAATTTTAAAAATATAGATAAAGCTCTTTTAAATTTAGGCATAGAAAAAGTGGATGCAATTTTAGCCGATATCGGCGTTTCCTCAAATCAATTTGACGATTTGCAGAGAGGGTTTTCTTTTAACTCAAAAAATTTAGATATGCGCATGGATGCCTCTCAAGCGCTTGATGCAAAAGAAATTATAAATACTTATGATGAGAAAACTTTGGCGGATATTTTTTATCAATACGGACAAGAGCGTTTTTCAAGAGTTATAGCTAGGGCGGTTGTGGAATATAGAAAAACGGCGCGCATAAGTTCTGGGCAAGTTTTAGCTGATATAATCAGCAGGGTCAAAAAAAGTTTTTCAAAAGTTAATCCTTCAACTTTGGTTTTTCAAGCTTTAAGAATTTTTGTAAATGATGAGCTGGAAAATTTAAAACAACTTTTAAATTGCGCTCCTCCTATACTCAATCAAGACGGCCGCTTAGTTGTAATTAGTTTCCATAGTCTCGAGGATAAAATTGTCAAAGAAAATATTAAAAATAATGCGGCAAATAATATCTATAAAAATTTAACTAAAAAAGTTGTCTGCGCAAACGGTGATGAGATTTTTCAAAACCCACGCGCTAGAAGCGCAAAATTGAGAGCGGCGCAAAAATTATGAAATTTAAAATGTCAATAAAAAAGCTTTGCATTTTCTTTGCCATCGCAATTTTCATTTATGTTTTGGAACAAAATTATGCAAAAATTTTAGACTATAAAGTAAATGTCTTAGATAAAGAGTATAAAAAGTTAGCGGATGAAAATAATTCTTTGAAAATAAAAAGAGAATCTATTTTATCAATAGAGACGATGGACAGAATTTCTAAAGAAAAAAATTTAAAGAAACCATATGACGCTTCAGTAATTAATTTGGATAGATAATGCCTAAAAAACAAAGAGAAAAAATAAGTAGATTGGCTTTAATATATTTATTCTTTTTTGCCATTTTTTTTATTCTAATTGCAAGATTGGTTTATGTGCAAATAATTTGTTATCCAAAAATTAGCAAGAGAGTAAACAGAATGGTTTTAAAAGAGGAAGAGGTGCGCGGGCAGAGAGGCGCGATTTTAGATGTTTCCGGGCGGCCTTTAGCGGTGAGCGAAAGAAATTACAGCGTCTTTTTAGACCCGAGCCAAATTAAAGATTTTGCAGGCATTAAAAAAACTTTAGCGGTTTACGGCATAAATATAAAAGAGAATAATCCAAAAAATTTTAAGTCCTCAGCATATGTTCCAATAGCTGCAAATTTGTCTGAACAAGCGGTTGAACAAATCAGAGAACAAAAGTTTGCGGGTCTTGGTTTTGAAAGCCATTATACGCGCCGTCATCCGCAAGGTTTTATTTTAATGCCGACGCTGGGTTTGCTTGGCTCGGCAGAACATGGCCTTTCAGGCATAGAATTTTCATTTGATAAATATTTGCTTGGCAAATTGACAAAAGTAGACCAAACTCGAGACGGCGCGGGGCGT
Organism: Elusimicrobiota bacterium; assembly: GCA_031282945.1. Lineage (GTDB taxonomy): Bacteria > Elusimicrobiota > Endomicrobiia > Endomicrobiales > Endomicrobiaceae > JAITCX01. Next base: position 3,360 of record JAITCX010000048.1, on the reverse strand, counting down.
ACAATTTCTAGGGAAATTATAAATCCTGAAAATGTTAGCGGTAAAGATGTCCGCTTAACAATAGATGTAAATATTCAGTTTATTGTAGAACAAGAATTAAAAAGCGCATTTGCAAGAAACGGCGCAAAGCATGCCGTCTGCATTGTGCAGGATCCTTATACCGGCCGTATTTTAGCGATGGCGAGTTTGCCTGATTTCTCGCCCAATACAAAAATAACAGATATAAGCATGCTTAGGAATTATGCGGTGAGCGGCGTTTTTGAGCCCGGATCAACTTTTAAAATAGTTGCTATTGCGGCGGCCTTAAACGAGGGGATAATCTCTGCAGACGATTATTTTGCGGTAGACGGCGGCCGTTTAAAAATTGACGGCTATGAAATCTCGGACGACCCAGTGCATAAAATGTCTAAATATGAAAATCTTTCTACGATTATGGCATATTCCTCTAATGTTGGGCTTGTAAGAATTGGGCAAAAACTTGGCAAAAAAATGTTTTATAGATATATCCGCAAATTTGGTTTTTATTCTCTGAGCGCCATAGATTTGCCGGGCGAGGAACGCGGAACATTGCCGGATGCGCGCGATTGGGGGGCTTTGACTTTTGCCAATATTTCTTTTGGGCAGGCGATGTATGCGACTGCGATACAAATAACAAATGCGTATTCTGCTATTGCAAACGGCGGAATTTTAATGAAGCCCGTTATAATTGAAAGTATAGACGGAAAACAATATAAACGTTTTGCCGCCCGTCAAGTTAGGCGCGTCATAACGGAACAAACTGCCAGAGAAGTGAGAAAACTTTTGAGAGGCGTTGTAGATTTTGGGACGGGCAAATCAGCTAAAGTCAGCGGTTATAGCGTTGCGGGTAAAACCGGCACAGGTCAAAAATACGATGCAAGTATTAAACAATATTCTAAACAAAAATATACATCTTCTTTTGCGGGGATGATTCCAGCTGAAAATCCGAAGGTGGTTATTTTTGTTATGTTTGACGAGCCGCGCGGGGATTATTATGCGGCTTCAATTGCGGCGCCGGTGTTTAAGCGCATAGCGGAGCGCACTGCTAGATATTTAAATATTGCTAAAGATGATTAAAGGTTTGCGCGGAAATTTTTTGTTTTGGAAAAAGCGAGAGAAACGTTTTTAGGTTTTTATCTTTATTTTTGCATTGACAATTAAAATATTGCAGATGAAATTAGCGTTGAATTAAAACTACTCTAAAAAATCGGCTTAGTAGAATATCTAAACAAGGAGATATGTAAATATGAAAGTTCAGCAATTATTATCAATAAAACATAAAGCTTTTTTTGGAGATGATCAAATAGACATAAAGGGGTTGGCGTATAATTCTAAACGCGTTAAAAAAGATTTCGCTTTTTTTGCATTGCCCGGCCATAACACAGATGGAAAAAAATTTATAGATGAGAGCATTGCAAATGGAGCTTGTTTAATTATAAGTTGTAGCAAGGTTGAAAATATAAATGCAGCTCAAATTGTAGTGGATGATATTTTTAAGTTTATGTCGGAATTTTGCGCTAAATTTTATGATCATCCTGACAAGAAATTAAAAATAATTGCAATTACTGGAACAAACGGCAAAACGACAACTTCTTATATGATTGAAAGCATTTTAAAATACGCAGGTCTTGAGTGCGCTGTTTTTGGGACGATAAATTATAGGTATGGCGGTAAAGTTTTGGAAGCGCCCAATACCACTCCGCAGTCTTTGGACTTATTTGAAATGATGAGCCAAATAGTTGAAGCTAAAATAAAATATTTGGTTATGGAAGTTTCCTCGCATGCTTTAGCCCTTGGCAGAACGGACAATATAAAATTTGATATTGCTGTTTTTACAAATTTAACTTTAGACCATTTGGATTTCCATAAAGATTTAGAAAGTTATTTTTTGGCAAAAGCGAAACTTTTTGAAGGTTTGCAAAATGGCGCTTGTTCTATAATAAACATAGACGATGAATATGGAAAAAGACTTGAAAAAATTAATTCAAAAGTTGAGGTTTTAACATACAGCATAAATTCTACATCTCCTCACAAAACGGCTTCCATAACAGCTCAAAATATTGAGATTTCTCAAAATTCCTCAAGTTTCGATTTAATTTTTGCAGGCCGTAGCGAGAGCATAAAAATTAAACATGTAGGGTTCCATAATATTTATAATGCTTTGGCGAGTTTCGGCGCATGTATCGCCTGCGGTTTGGATTTTCATACCGCGGTATGCGGTTTGCAAGAGGCTGAGGCTGCGCCCGGCAGGCTTGAGAGGGTGGACGCAAAAAATCTCGGTTTTGAAATTTTTATAGACTATGCGCATACAGACGATGCTTTAAAAAATGTATTGCAGGCATTGCGGGCGCTTAATCCAAAAAGAATAGTAACGGTTTTTGGATGCGGCGGCGATCGCGATAGAAGTAAAAGGCCTAAAATGGGGGAACTGGCGGCCAACTTAAGCGATTTTGTTTTTATAACTTCAGACAATCCCAGAACAGAAAGTGCGAGCAAAATAATTTTGGATATTGAGGTGGGGATAAAGCGCATAAATAAGTCCAATTATAAGGTGGTGTCGGACAGAGCTAAAGCAATTAAAGACGCCGTGATGATGGCGGCCAAGGGCGATATAATTTTGATTGCTGGGAAAGGCCATGAAAACTATCAAATAGTGGGCGTTCAAAAAACGCATTTTGACGATAAAGAGATCGCCGCTCAAATGATTGAAGAAAGAAATAAGAGTTTAAAGAAAAAAACTAAAATTGTGCAAGGGGAATTAAATTTTTAAATGCAAAAACTTTATATAAAAGAATTATTGGATGCTGTCGGCGGAAAACTGCTTTGCGGGCAGGCAGACGGTTTTTTTGAGGATATATCAATTGACTCTCGGGATATAAAACGAGGTCAATTTTTTTTTGCTATTTCAGGTCAAAATTTTGACGGGCATAATTTTGTTTATGATGCCTTAAAAGCGGGAGCTTGCGGGGCTGTTGTCTCCAAGGATATAGATATTAAAGGGTTGGATGATTATTGCATAATTAAAGTCGGCGATGTTGTTTGCGCTTTAGGGGATTTAGCACATTATTATAGGAATAAATTTAAGCGTGTAAAGATTGCGGCTATCACCGGCACAAATGCCAAAACCACGACTAAAGAAATGTTATTTTCAATTTTTTTAGTTGACGGAGAGGCGGTAAAAAACAAAGGAAATTTTAATAATAGAATAGGCTTGCCTTTATCGATATTTCTGCTTAATGATAAAACGAAATGGGCGGTTTTTGAGCTGGGGACTTCAATTTTTGGCGAGATAGAAATTCTCTCTAAAATGCTTGCTCCAAATGCGGGTTTAATAACAAATAT
>JAITCX010000007.1 GCA_031282945.1 Elusimicrobiota bacterium | reverse complement strand
CCGCCAAGAGCGGCGGCAGAATTTGTTGAGAAGGCAAGATTGGAATTTAGAATTGATAAAGTAGATTGGAAAATTGAAATTGCGCCGCCATTTACATTTGCAGAATTTTTAAAAAAATTTGCGTTTGAGTAAGAAAATGCAAGAGTGGATTTTTCTAAATAAACAGCGCCGCCATTTTGCGAAGCTGTATTGTTTGAAAAAGTTGCGCTGGAATAAAGAAAGTTGAGAAAGGATGAATTTGCCGCATAAATAGCGCCGCCGTTTGCGCCGACAGGGGAAGAGTTGGAATTAAAAGTGACGGTTGAATTTATAAAGTTTGCGCTGGAATTATCTAGTGAAAGTCCCAAAGCATTTGCCTCAAATTGCGAAAACCCTTCAAAAGAAATGACGCCATTGTTTTTCATAGAAACGGCATTTGTAAAGCCGCTAAAAGCTATATCCTTAAAATAAATATAAATATCTGAATTAAATAAAAAACCAGCATTATTATTTTGCACGCTTAGAATGCGCAATGCGCCGTTTTCATTGCTTGCAAAACTTTTATTGACACTTGGGGAGGGCAAGAAGTTATACGTACCGTCCACATTTGAATTTATTTCTAAGATTAAAGTTGAAGCATCTTGGAGATAAGCTATGATCTCGTCCCAGTCGGCAGCATGAGAAAATGCTGGTTTGAAAAGCAAATGGAGCAAAAATCCAAAAATGAATAAGGGGAGCGATTTTTGAAAAGAACGAAGGAATTTCATGTGGAAATCCCCTTATTAACAGCAATCCACATTGCAGGGGGGGGGGTATAAGTATATATCTAATTCTTTTATTTTCAACAGATTTATAAATATATTATTAAAACACTGCATAATAGGGGTAATAATGCACAATTGCATTTTTGAGTTTATTATATTTGCAAGAGAGGCAAAAGTGGAATGGCGATATGATGAAAGTTGAAAAAATTTTTTTGACATTTTTTGACTTTGACATCCTTATTTTTATTAAATTTCTAGGCAATTATAGATTTGACTAGTGGGATATATGTTTATAGATTGTTGATAGATTGTATATAAAATTGGGGGGAGATGTCAAGGCGGGAGGGTCACTTAGTTAATTATAAACAAAAAGGCGCCTCAATTGTTTTAACCGAAAAATATTTAGCGCATATTTATAAATTATTTTTTCATCAGTTTGAAGCTCGGCTTAAAATACTAATCGATAATGACACATCTCCCCATGCTGTAGTAAATGCATTTGGCGCTGAAAATGTAAAGTTAGACTTAATAGATTCTGTGCATGATATTTCAAGATATATCGCCAGTTTTATAGATAGAAGGCAGAAAACGCAGATTAACTTTATAAATCAATAGAACCCTAAATTTTTAAAAGAAAATACTGCATATTTGGGTCAATTATTGGATAGATTAGATGTTTTTAAAAATGAGGTTACTGAAAATATATCTGATTCTGGTTTGGAAGGTTTTGCAAAAGGCGTTTTGACTGGCGCCGCTATTGGTTCGGTTGTTCCCGGTACGGCTACTCTTATCAGCGACTTGGCGGTGGGAGATTCTATGGAAAAATAAGAGCGGCGTATTTTGGAAAAATGGAATCAACATTTCCAGAAAGTAGCTAAGGCATATGATAATTTGTGGAGAGAATTTTTTGATATTTTAGATGAAATAATGCAAAACACAGATATAAGATTTCAAATTGACAATCAAAAATATCAGCGATTGTTAGAAAATAATAACTAAAATATAATGTGGACGCCAGAGCGTAATAGATACATTTAAGCGCTAAATTCTGCCATGCAAAATATAAACATATGAGTTTATCTATATTATTATATATTAGCTTTTTCTCCTTTATAAAGAATCAGAAAAGTTTGAAACCCAAAAAATAAATGCTATTTTCTAAGGATAAGTTTGGAATTTAAATAAAAAGTTGAGAAGGAATTTTATGAATGCAAATAAAACAAACAATCAATCAATCAATTAACTCAATGCACATCCATAACTTGCGCAAACTCGTTTTGCTGATTTTATATTCTTAATCAACTTTCTGTTTCTATACATCCCCCCTTTAATATCAGCCGCCTAAAATTATTTAAAGTTATTTCATTTCTTAAATCTCTTTTATAGGTTTAAGCTATTTTAGCGCCATTTAAAAATTGAAAAAGAAAAAGTATCTTATACTTATAATTGTATTTTATGTGCAAAAAATAATATAATAACTTTCTTATACGCTTATACACATATACACAAAAAATTTTTTAAGAGGCGGCGGATGCTTGCAAGGATAATGGGCGTGGACTATGGTTTAAAGAGAATCGGCATTGCATTAAGCGATTTATTAAAAATTACCGCCAACCCTTTTGCCACCATAGAAACTTCAACTTTTCTTGCAAATGCAGATGAAATATTGCGTATTGCTTTAGAAAATAATGTGTGTGAAATTGCAATTGGACTGCCCGTCAACATGGACGGCACATATGGGAAAATGGCTGAGACCGTGAAAAATTTCTCTCAAAAATTAATTGCAAAAACTGATTTGCCCATAATGTTTGTCAATGAAAGTTTATCAACTATGGAAGCGATAGAAGTTTTGAAAAAAAACAAAATAAAATTTAATCATAAAGATAAAGGTTTGAGAGATAGGGTTTCGGCTGCAATAATTTTAGAAAGATATCTGGAATCCAAAAATAATTTAATTAGCCCCCTTGAAAAAATTGAGGAAAAATAATGCATTACATTTTAGACGGTTACAATATTATAAATTGTTCAAAATATTTACAGCTTTTTTACGCTCCCACATTAGAACAACGCCGCGGAAAGCTCTGCGATTTTATTAAAATAAATCGACCGCATGGAAGCAGAAATAATTCTATTACCATTGCATTTGATTGTAGGGTAAAACCAAATTTTGAATTTTATGATTATAGCAGGCATTATGACGGAGAAATTGAAATTGTATTTAGCGAGGACGGCCAAACCGCAGACGATATAATTTCCCAAGAATGCGAAGATTCTCAAACTCCAAATCAAATAATTGTTGTAACAAATGACAAAGGCATTCACCGCCGCATTGCTTTAAGCGGCGCCCGCCATGAAAGCGTTGAAACTTTTATAGCTAGAGGCTATAAAGCAAAAAGCGCAAAATGCGCTGAGAAAATTTTAAGAGATGAAATCAGGGAAAAAATAAATAAGGAGCTTAAAGAGAAATGGCTATAAAAAGTAAAATTTTAATTGGCGTTCTTGCGGCAATTATCATCGCTGCGGGGATATGGTATTTTAATTTGTCTAGCAAAAAAGTCGGCTTTACTATTAAGTACGGCGACACCGCCCACAAAGTTGCCGACATGCTTTATGACAGCAAAGTAATAGGTTTTAAAGAACCGTTTTTGGCATGGGCAAAAATTACAAATACCAGTTTAAAAATTCAGCCGGGCTATTATGAATTTTCCGCGCGGGACAATTTTTTCACTATCGTTTCAGCTCTTAGAAAAGGCTCCAAAAATTATATAAAAATCACCATTCCAGAAGGCAGCAATATTAAACAAATTGCCGCCATTGCCGCTCCAAAATTGGAACGTTTTGATCCGGATCGTTTTATAAAAATTGCAACGGATGAAAAACTTGAAGGTTATTTAATGCCTGAAACTTATTTTGTTGGATACGATTGCACAGCGGAAGAAATGATTTCTATTATGCGCTCTGAATTTGACAAAAAAGTTACGCCTGAAATGTATGAACGCGCAAAAGAAATCGGCATGACCATGGAAAAAATAATTACCTTGGCTTCCATTGTGGAAAAAGAAGCTATGAGGGCAAATGAACGCGCTGAGATTGCAGGCATTTTTTATAATCGTTTGAAAAAAGGAATAAAATTGGAATCTTGCGCAACAGTGCTTTATGCAATGGGCGTTGTAAAACCGCGCCTGACAATTGCCGAGACAAAATTCCCTTCCCCCTACAATACTTATTTACATTACGGTCTGCCCCCGGGACCCATTTGCAATCCGGGAATACAGGCCATAAAGGCGACTTTATATCCCGCCAAAACGGACAATTTATTTTTTGTGGCATCGGGAGACGGAAACGGCGCGCATATATTTTCTCCAAATTTAGTTCAACATGTTAAAAATAAAAATGAGGCGAAAGTTAAACAACAGCAAAAAGCGCAAGCTCAAAAAACGGCTAAATCAAAGCGCTCTCCAGCTATAGACAGAAAAGCGGCGGAGGAGGCGACGCGCTTAATGGCTCAGCGGCAATTGCAAAAATCGCAGACCTCAAAAACAGCGCAAGGATCCCCTCAAGGCGCTCAATCTCAGGGCGGAAATTCAAATTCAACAGGCGGAAATAGACGATGAACCTAATAGAGAGATTCCAAGATGAAGTTTATTCTCTTGCGCTTTCTCTTACAAATAATCCTCCAAGAGCCAAAGCTCTTGCCATAAAAGTTTTTGTGGAACATTTAGGCAAGACCTATGGGTCTTACGATAAAATAAAGCTTAGGCTTTTTAAATATTTGCTTAAACGCGTGGATGCAATTGCGGTTAAAAAAGATAAAAACAAAACTTTGCTTGTTTCATTTAAACGCGGCTTGCCGCTCTTTGACAGAAAAGTTTTTGTCTTAAAATATGAGCTGGGGCTAAGAACCGTTGAAATTGCATCGGCTCTCTCAACCACCAGAGATAAAGTTAGAAAATCTTTGCTTTTTAGCGCGCAGAAATTGGCAAAAAAGTTGGGACCCGACCCTGAACGCAAACTAAATTCAAACAATAATAATAATGATGATAAGGGCGCTCAAGATTCTAAAGCTAAAGATGAAAAGAATTAATTAAAGTTTAGGCGGGTTTTAGTTTAGGCATAAGCGCAAGGAGATGTTTTATGAAATGCAATGAAATTTCACAACAAATAGTTCCTTTTTATACGGGCGAATTATCGGAAGCCAAAGTTCAAGAGTACAAAAGGCACACCATGATTTGCAAAAAATGCGCAAGATATACGTTTAAAATTAGACGGGCGGTTGAGTACGCAAAAAAGAATTCGCAGCCGATCGTTAAAATTAAACTTATGGAATAAGTAGAGGATTGCTATGAAAATTTATTTTGACAATAGTTCTACAACGGCTGTAAGCCCCGCTGTTTTAGACGAGATGCGTCCATATTTTTTGACGCAATACGGCAATGCATCCACATTGCATTCTTTTGGACGCGATGCGCGCGCTGCATTAGATCAAGCGCGGCTCGGCATTTCTCAAATTATAAATTGCAATCCCGATGAAATTTTTTTTACCGGCTGCGGCACGGAATCAGATAATCTCGCTCTCTTTGGAACTATGGCGGCAAGCGGATCTAAAGGTCATATCATAACCACAAAAATTGAGCATCATGCTGTTTTATATACGGCTCAAGCTCTCCAAAAAGCGGGCTATACAGTTACTTTTTTAGACGTAGATAAACAGGGTTTGGTTTCTGTTGAAAGCGTTAAAGCCGCGATAACCGCCGACACAAAACTCGTAAGCGTTATGCAGGCAAACAATGAAGTTGGAACGCTTGAGCCGATTGCGGAAATTGGAAAGATGATTGCGGAGCTAAATTTAAACCGCGCCAATAAAATTTATTTTCACACAGATGCCGTCCAGAGCATTGGCAAAATTGCAATAGATGTAAAAAATCTCGGGGTGGATATGCTCTCAGCTTCGGCGCATAAATTTAATGGACCCAAAGGCGTCGGCTTTTTATATGTTAAGCGCGGCACAAATATTTTTCCAATAATGTACGGCGGCCATCAAGAAAACGGTCTGCGTCCCGGCACGGAAAATATTGCAGAAATTGTCGGCATGGCCAAAGCTTTGCAATTGGCTTATCAAGCTCATGATGAGGCGGCGGCGCGCTTGAAAATAATGCGCGAAACTCTCAAAGAAGGAATTTGCGGTTCAATTGAAGATGTATCTTTTAATGGCTGCGCCGCTTGCAATATTGGAAATATAATCAATGTCAGTTTTAATTATATAGAGGGGGAAGCGCTTTTGGCTCGGCTTGATGCGCACGGCATTGCCGCGTCCACCGGTTCAGCTTGCGCCACGGGCAGTCCCTCGCATGTTTTGGCGGCAATGGGCGTAGACCCAATTGCGGCTCAAGGAGCGATCAGATTTTCGTTTGGCAAGGACAATACATTGGATGAAGTAAAATATACTTTGTCGGTTTTGCCTAAATTGGTCAATGGTTTGAGGGAAATGTCGCCGCTATGGAAAGGAGGAGGAGTTAATGTTAAAGCTAGACCCAAAAACTAATAGATTAGTTCATGAGGAGTATCATTTTGAGTTGCAGGATGTGGAAGTTCCAAACCTCTATAGAGATATTTTTGAATATAGCAATATCCCAAAAATTTCATTTAACGGGGAAGTCGTTCCGCTAAATACCCCTGAAAAAATTTGGATAACGGATACAACTTTTCGGGACGGCCAGCAAGCTTTTACGCCTTTTAGCGTCCAGCAAATAGTGGATATTTATTCTCTGCTGCATAAGCTTGGCGGGCCTGCCGGAATTATCCGCCAGTCCGAGTTTTTTCTCTACTCTAAAAAAGATAAAGAGGCGGTTAGGAAATGTCAACAATTGGGTTATGAATTTCCGCAAATAACCGCTTGGATTAGAGCTACTAAAGAAGATTTTAAGCTCGTCAAGGAAATGGGGCTGAAAGAAACTGGGATTTTAACTTCCGCTTCCGATTATCATATTTTTCTAAAACTTAAAAAAACGCGCCGTCAAGCAATGGATATGTATTTAGACATTGTGCGCTGCGCCCTAGAGCATGGCATAATTCCGCGCTGTCATTTGGAGGACATAACCAGAGCGGATTTTTATGGTTTTGTGGTGCCTTTTGCAGAGGAGCTTATGAAACTCTCAAGGCAGTCGGGCATTCCTGTAAAGATAAGGGCTTGCGACACTTTGGGGCTTGGGGTGAGTTATCCCGGCGCATCAATGCCTAGAAATGTAAACGGCATTATGCATGGTTTTACGCATTATGCGGGGGTGCCGAGCGAAAATTTGGAGTGGCATTCCCATAATGATTTTTATAGAGGCCTTACCACCTCAACGAGCTGCTGGCTCTATGGGTGTTGTGCGATAAACGGTTCCGCTTTAGGAATTGGCGAGCGCACCGGCAATATTCCAACGGAAGCTTTGGCGATAGAATATTGCGCTTTTAGGGGTCAAAGCGACGGAATGGATTTAAGCGTCATCACAGAAATTGCGGAATATTTTAAAAATGAAATCGGTTATGAAGTTCCAGCCAATCAACCTTTTGTTGGGGCAAACTGCAATATGACAAGAGCTGGAATTCATGCAGACGGGCTTTTGAAAGAACCTGAAATTTACAGCGCTTTTGACACGCAGAAAATTTTAAACAGGCCGCTTGAAGTTGAAATAACCGACAGGGCGGGTCTTGCCGGCATTGCCTATTGGTATAATACGAAATTGCCAAAACTCATAAATTCAAAAGATAAATTATTAAAAACAGATGAAGCGGTTGTGGCGATTAAAGAAAAAATAGACGAGATTTTTAGCGACGGGCGCGTGCCTGCAATGTCGGATGCGGAGCTGATGAGCTTGGCTAAAAAATATTTGCAAAAATATTTGTAATGACGCTTTATAGATTTTATGATAAAGGGAGAGAAATTAATTGAACAAGACAAACCTTGCATTTTTGTGGCATCAGCATCAACCGGTATATAAAAATCCTCAGACAGATGTTTATGAACTTCCTTGGGTAAGATTGCATGCTACAAAAGATTATTTTGATATGGTTGCAATACTTGACGATTTTCCAAAAATTAAATTGAACTTTAATTTTGTGCCGTCTCTACTGGTGCAGTTGGAGGAATACGCAAGCGGCAAAGCGAAAGATAAGTATCTTTTGCTCACTCTTAAAAATCCAGCTGATTTAAATGACGATGAAAAAATTTTTATCTTATTAAATTTTTTTGCAGCCAACTGGGACAATATAATTTCCAAAAACAATCGCTATTTGCAATTGCTTGAGCATCGCGGTCATCATACTTCCGCCGCCGAGGTAGCCGCTTGTCTTGCATTATTTAAAGAGCAGGATTTTAGGGATTTGCAGGTATGGTTTAATTTAGCATGGTTTGATCCCTATTGGAAAAAAACGGATTCTTTTATTGCTGGGCTTTTTGCCAAAGGCAGAGATTTCACTGAAGCGGAAAAACATGAACTCATAAAAAAACAACTTGAGATCTGCGGTAAAATTGCCGCCAAACATAAAGAAGTTCAAGACAGGGGGCAAATTGAAGTTTCTATCTCGCCTTTTTATCATCCAATTCTCCCGCTTTTATGCGACACAGACTGCGCTAAAGAGGCGATGCCGCATATCACGCTTTTAAAAAAACGTTATGCTCATCCTGAGGATGCCGTTTGGCAAATCCAAGAAGCGCTAAATTATTATGAAAAAATATTTGGTTTTAAACCAAAGGGAATGTGGCCGTCTGAGGGGTCGGTTTCAAACTTGGTAAGCGAGTTGATCGCCGAGTCGCAAGTTAAATGGATAGCCACGGATGAGGCGGTTTTATACAATTCCAGTTCTGAGCCGCACGCCGATCGCCGTCAGCTTTTTAGACCTTATACAATAGAACGCAATGGCAAAAATATAAATATTATTTTTAGAGATCATGGTTTGTCAGATGCCATTGGTTTTGTATATTCCAAATGGAATGCAAAAGATGCGGTAAACGATTTTATGGCAAAACTTTATGACATAAGAAATTATATCGGCGATTCCATAGAAAATCCTTTGATAAGCGTAATTTTAGACGGCGAAAATTGTTGGGAATATTATTCAAATGACGGCTGGGATTTTTTAAACGAACTTTATCAAAGGCTAAGCGATAATAATGATTTTGAAACTGTGAGAATCTCAGACTATTTAGAAAAATTTCCGCCCGTCAAAAAATTAAACAATATTGTAGCTGGGTCATGGATAAATGGAAATTTTCAAATTTGGATAGGCGATGAGGAGGACAGAACCGCTTGGGAGCGTTTAGGCGAAACCAGAGATTTTTTGTATGGATTTCTAAAACAAAATCCTGAGTATATCGGTTCTGACAATGCTAAAGATGCATTTACCGCTTTGCGCACTGCGCAAGGGTCTGATTGGACATGGTGGTATGGGATGGACCATGCATCTGATGACGATGCAATGTTTGATTTTTTATACCGCTCATTTTTAATGAAAGTCTATCAATCTTTTGAACAAAGAGTTCCCGATAATTTATATATCGCCATAAAAAATACATTAAAGCGCCATTTTGAAAAATATTCTAAAGCTCCCAGCGGTTATATTTATCCTGTTTTAGACGGCATCATAAATGATGAATGGCTTGCCAGCGGTTATTATATTACCGATCATGCGGGCGGGTCTATGCATCAAGTTTCGTCTGTAATTAAAAAAGTTTGTTTTGCAAGAAATGAAAACAATATTTTTATCGGCATAATGTTAAATGACGATGTTTTTGCAAAAATTGTAAAAAATTTAGATTTTAAAATTATATTTTCAAGTCCAATAAAATCGGAAATTGACATAGCTTTTGATGGAGATAAAAATTTAACGGAATTTGTTTTTGTGGGTCCCGAAGGGAGAAAAAAAATCGTAGGCGGCGATGCGCGTCTAGCAAGAGATATGGAAATTGCCGTGCCGATCTCGGTTTTAAATTTTCCGCAAGGGTCTATCTTAAATTTTAGAATTATAATTTATAAAAATGGGTTTGAGCTGGAAGAATGTCCGAAATGGCATACTTTGCAATTGGAAATTTAAATGCAAATCAAAACTCCATACTATTTAATAGACGAAAAAGCCCTGCTTAAAAATATGCGCATTATAGAGCGCATAAAAAAAATAAGCGGGGCGAAATTTTTGCTTGCCTTAAAATGTTTTTCTACGTGGTCGGTTTTTGATCTATTAAAAAAATATATGGACGGCACAACAAGCAGTTCGGTATACGAAGCTCGGTTGGGTTATGAAAAATTTGGCGGCCATACGCATGCTTTTAGCGTTGCTTATTCTAAAGAGGATATAGAAGTTTTAAAAAAATTTTCAGATACAATAATTTTTAATTCTGTAACGCAGTTAAATAGTTTATATAAACTTACAAAAAATACTAAAGCCGCGCGGCGTTTAGGTTTGAGAATAAATCCTTCAATTAGTTATTCGCATTTTGATTTGGCGGATCCCGCCAGAAAGTTTAGCAGATTGGGGGAGATAGACATAAAAAAAGTTGAAGCTAATATAGACAAAATTTCGGGAGCGATGTTTCATTATAATTGCGAAAATGCTGATTTTAAATGTTTTAGCAAAATGCTAGACGCTATATCTTTAAAATACGGCGCCATTTTAAAAAAGTTAAAATGGGTGAGTTTGGGGGGCGGAATATTTTTTACAAAAGAAAATTATCCAATAGAAAAATTTGCAAATAAATTAAAAGAGTTTAGCGAAACTTTTGAGTTGGAAATTTTTTTAGAGCCGGGAGAAGCCGCCATAACAAATAGCGCAAGTTTAGTTACAAAAGTTTTAGATATTGTAGAAAATGAAAAAAATATTGCCATTGTGGATTCAAGTATTGAAGCGCATGCTTTAGATTTATTGATTTATAATCAGCAGGCGAAATTAAATGAAAAGCTTGGAAAAAATGAATATATTATTGCGGGAAAAAGTTGTTTGGCTGGCGATGTTTTCGGGCATTTTAAACTTGCCAGAAAGTTAAAGGTTGGATCTATCGTCAAGTTTCGCGATATGGCTGGATACACAATGGTAAAAAAAAATTGGTTTAATGGACTTGTTATGCCCTCAATTGTTGTAAAACGTTTGAGCGGAAAAGTTGAGATTATAAAAGAATTTTCTTATAAAAATTTTGTGGATGCTCTATCATAAATTTTAAGCTAAAAGGGAGGCTTTGTGGAATGAAAAGGAATGTATTGATTGTCGGGGCTGGAGGCGTGGCCGCTGTGAGCGCGCATAAATTTGCGCAAAACAACGATTTATTTGGGAACATTTATTTAGCGTCCAGAACATTAGAAAATTGTAAAAAAATTTTGGAAAGCATAGAGGAAAAGAAATCTTATAAAATTTCTGACAATAAAATACAAGCCTTAAAAATAGATGCCTTTGATATTTGCGCAAACATAAAATTATTACGAGATTTAAATATAAAAATAGTTGTAAATGTGGCGAGCGCTTTTTGCAATATGTCCATTTTGGAAAGTTGCATTGGAGCGGATGCGGCATATATTGACACTGCAATTCATGAGGATCCCGATAAAGTTTGCGAGGATCCGCCATGGTATGCAAACCATGAATGGAAAAAAAAGGAAATCTGCCGCCAGAAAAATATTACCGCTATTTTGGGATGCGGTTTTGATCCCGGCGTTGTAAACGCATATGCGGCTTTTGCAAAAAAACATCTCTTTGACACAATAGATACAATAGATATTATGGATGTAAATGCAGGCGGGCATGGCAAATATTTTGCAACAAACTTTGACCCTGAAATAAATTTTAGGGAGTTTCATAAAGTTTGGACTTGGATAGATAGAAAGTGGATGTGTTTTGACGTTCACAGCAAAAAAATGTTTTATGATTTTCCAGAGGTTGGACGCCAGCCTCTCTATTTAACCGGTCATGACGAGCTGCATTCCCTCTCTAAAAATATAGATGCAAATTCTATAAGATTTTGGATGGGATTTAGCGATCATTACATCAATTGTTTTACCGTTTTAAAAAATATTGGGCTTTTGTCTGAGCGTCCCGTTAAGACGGCGGAAGGTTTGGAAGTTATTCCTTTAAAAGTTGTAAAGGCCTGTCTGCCCGATCCCAAAACTCTTGCGCCGCATTATACAGGCAAAACTTGTATTGGGGATTTAATAGCGGGATATAAAGACGGCAAAAAGAAAGAAGTTTTTATTTATAATTTATGCGATCATAAAAAATGTTATCAAGAAGTCGGTTCGCAGGCGATAAGTTATACTGCCGGCGTTCCGCCGGTTGCGGCGGCGGCGCTGATTGCAAATGGGATATGGGATGTAAAGAAAATGGTAAATGTAGAGGAGCTAGATCCAGATCCGTTTTTAGAAGCATTAAATAAAATGGGTCTTAGCTCTGAAATAATTGAACCTGAGAGTTTATTGGATATGAGAGAAATTAAACAATGAATGAAAATGAAATTCTAAATAATGCAAGAAAAGTTATAGACAGTTCTAAATGCAAGGTTTGTCCTGTATGCAATGGCGCGGTTTGCGGCGGGATGATTCCCGGTATGGGCGGCATTGGAACGGGCGCGGCTTTTAGAAATAATTATGAGGCTTGGACAAAAAGAAATTTGGTTATGAGCGTTTTGCATGATGCAAACGATCCAGATTGCAGCTTAAATATTTTCGGTCAAGAAATTTCTCTGCCCGTGATGATAGCTCCAATCGGCGACATCGCTTCCCAGATAAACGGCGGTTTGAGCATAGCCCAATATACGCGCGCAGTTATAGACAATTGCATGGCGGCGCAGACTTTTGCAAGCATTGGGGATCTCATTGGTTTTGAGCCGTTTAAAAGCGCGATAGATCAAATTAAAGGGCGGGCGCATCGCGTTTTGCCTTTTATAAAAACATGGGATGATGAGGAGTTTTTTAGAAAACTGGAAATTGTCAAAGAGGCGGGCTGCAGAGTTGTCGGCACAGATGTGGATTCGGCTGGACTTACAGGTTTGAGAAAAAGTCCGGTGCATGTGAGCGTTTGGGATGAGCGCAAATTAAAAAGCATAGTTCATAGAGTTCATGGATTTCAAATGAAATATATTGTCAAGGGAATTATGTCGCTTGAGGATGCGCAGCGCGCCGTGGATTGCGGGGCGGATGCTATTTTGGTGTCAAATCATGGCGGACGCGTTTTAGATTTTACGCAAGGCAGCGCGGATGTTTTAGAAAAGATTGCCGATAAGTTTTCTAAGCATGCGGAAATTTTAGTTGACGGCGGAATTAGAACGGGAGCGGATGTTTTAAAGGCTTTGGCGCTTGGCGCAAAAATGTGTTTGATATGCAGACCGGCCGCAATAAGCGTGCATGGAGATCAGCTCAACGGTTTGAAAATTTATTTTGAAAATATAAGACAAGAACTTTTACATGCCATGCGCATGACAGGTTGTAGAAATTTAGAGTCTGTCAGTAAAAAAGTTATTGTTTAAAGAGGATGAAATGTTAAAAAAATTGCTTAACTCAATTTTTGGGTCCCAAAACGAGAGAGATATTAAAGCTATGGAAGCGATTGTTCAAAAGGTAAATTCTTTTGAGGATTCTATTAAAGTTTTATCAGATGAACAATTGAAAGAAAAGACAATTGAATTTCGCAAATGTCTAGCTGACGGCGAAGCTTTGGATAATTTGCTGCCTGAGGCTTTTGCTTGCGTGCGCGAGGCAAGCGTGAGAACGATCGGCCTGCGCCATTTTGACGAGCAGATTATGGGCGGGTATGTTTTGCATTGCGGAAAAATTGCCGAGATGAAAACAGGCGAGGGCAAAACTTTGGTTGCAACGCTTGCCGCATATTTAAATGCGCTGCCGGAAAAAGGCGTGCATATTGTGACCGTAAACGATTATCTTGCAAAAAGAGATGCGGCGTGGATGGGCGAAATTTATAAAAAGTTGGGTTTAACTGTCGGCAGCATTTCGCATGAGTTAAACAATGAGCAACGCCGCCAAGCTTATAATTGCGACATAACTTATGTGACAAACAATGAAATAGGTTTTGATTATTTGCGCGACAATATGGTTGTTTCAAAACTGGATAGAGTTTTACGGCCTTTAAATTATGCAATTGTAGATGAGGTGGATTCGATTTTAATAGACGAGGCGCGCACTCCTTTAATTATTTCAGGAGCGTCTGAGGCGTCCAGCCAAAAATATTATATTTGCAATAAAATTGTGCCGATGTTAAAGGGACGCAAAATCACAGAAAGCGAAGAAATTAAAGCAAAATATGAAGGCGTAGATTTGGCGCAAGGGTATGATTATTTGGTAGACGAAAAAAATCATTCCGTTGTTTTAACTGAGCAGGGAATTTTAAAATCAGAAAAGATTTTGGGAATAAAAAATATTTATGACGATTTGCAATCCGAATGGGTGCATCATATTACGCAGGCCATTCGCGCTCACAATCTTTACCGCCGAGATGTAGATTATGTTATTAAAGACGGCGAGGTCATAATTATAGACGAGTTTACGGGCAGGCCTATGCCCGGCAGGCGTTGGTCGGAAGGATTGCATCAAGCGGTTGAAGCTAAAGAAAATATGAAAATCGCAAATGAAAATCAAACGCTTGCGACCATAACTTTTCAAAACTTTTTTAGGATGTATAAAAAGCTTGCAGGCATGACGGGAACCGCCTCAACGGAAGCGGAGGAATTTTGGGAAATTTATAAATTGCCCGTTGTGGAAATTCCAACGCATAATCCCATGATAAGACAAGATTTTACGGATGTAATTTACCGCACGGAAAAAGAAAAAGAAAATGCAATTGTAGATGAAATTTATTCTTGTTGGGTAAAAGGCCAGCCTGTTTTGGTTGGGACGAGATCCATAGAAAAATCTCAACGGTTTTCGGATTTGCTTAAGAAAAAAGGCATCCCGCATCAAGTTTTAAATGCAAAGTTTCATGAACTTGAAGCGCAAATCATTGCAAATGCCGGCGCAAAATCAACTGTTACAATTGCAACAAATATGGCTGGCAGAGGCACCGATATTGTTTTGGGCGCAAAGGATGCAGTCCAAAGCCAAGAAGTAAAAAGTCTTGGCGGTTTGCATATTATCGGCACAGAGCGCCACGAATCCAGACGTATAGACAATCAGCTGCGCGGGCGTTCAGGCAGGCAGGGCGATCCGGGATCGTCTAGGTTTTTTCTGTCAATGCAGGACGAACTTATGCGTTTATTTGGCTCAGAAAAAATGTCGGCTATAATGCAGCGGCTTGGCATAAAAGAAGGCGAGGACATCCAACATCCATGGATATCGCGGGCGGTTGAAAATGCGCAGAAAAAAGTTGAAGGAATGAACTTTGATATAAGAAAACAGCTTATAGATTTTGACAATGTCATGAACAAACAACGCGAAGCGGTGTATCGTCTGAGAAATGAAATTTTAGACGGAGACGATATAACCGATACCATAAAAGATATGATAACGGAATGCGTTAGTGAAAATATAAAAGTATGGACAAGCGATAAATATGCGCAAAATTGGGATTGGGTGAATTTGCAAGCATGGGTAGCTAGAAATTTTTCTGTAAGTTATGAAATTCCCCCAGAAGACAATTTAGATTATTTGCAGGCGCAGACAATAATTGAGGATATCACTCAAAAAGCTTTAGAAGCTTATGAAAACAGAAAGCAATTGCTTGGCGCCGAACTTTTAGGCCATATTCAAAGAATGGTTTTATTGCAGATGATAGATTCTTCTTGGAAAGATCATTTATATGAGCTAGACCAAATCCGCAAGGGAATTGGGTTTAGGGCTTACGGCCATAAAGATCCAAAAATAGAATATCAAAAAGAATCTTTTGCTTTATTTGAGACGATGATGCGGCGCATAAGAGACAATAC
>JAITCX010000245.1 GCA_031282945.1 Elusimicrobiota bacterium | reverse complement strand
TGCTGATTGACGATGCCATAGTGGTCAGGGAAAATATTTTCAGGCATTATGAAAAAGGCAAGTCGCCGATTTTGGCGGCTATAGACGGCACCCATGAAGTGACGCTTGCCGTTATAGCAACGACTGCCGCAGTTATTGCGGTGTTTGGGCCTGTGGGATTTTTGGGCGGAATGATGGGCAAGATGTTTAGGGAATTTGGTCTAACTATAGTTTTTGCCATGACCATTTCAATTTTGGATGCGCTTACAATTGCTCCAATGCTTTCCGCTTATCTTATTCCAACGCATGAAAAAGTAGCGCAGGAAAAACTTAAGAGAGGAAGGTTTAGAGATTTTTGGCGCGGCGTTATAAAGGTATTTAGAGCTTTAACTGTTGGTTGGTTTGAAAAAGTTTTTGGGTGGATATTGAGAAAATATGCGGGGCTTATTACCAGAGTTACAAAAACTAAGCGCTGGAGATGGGGCGTTATAGTTATAACATTGGTGGTATTTTTCGGCACTATCGGGCTGTCTACAAAATTTTTGCAAGTGTCCTTTATGCCGAAATCTCAAAGCAATGAATTTACAGTAAGCGCCACCGCAAAACCCGGAACCTCCTTGGAACAAAGCGATGCTTATGCAAAAGAAATTGAAGAGATAATTATGGCTTATCCAGATGTGGAGCGCATTACCACCTCTGTCGGCGGCGGCGGATTTATCAGCAGTCCTTCAAATTCTATAAGTTTTAGAGTAAATTTATTTGATGAAAAAAATAGAAAAATGAAAGTCCCGCAAATTCAAGCGGCATTGAGAAAAACCTTAACTTCAAAATACGGCGATGCAATAGATTTTGCAATTACCGGTCAGCAGTCAATGGGGTCTAGCAGCGATATTGAACTTGAAATTCGCGGTTCAGATTTGGATACGCTTGCCAATGTTTCAAAAGTTTTAATGCAGCGTTATAAAGACATTCCATATCTTGTGGATTTAGCTACAAATTTTTCTATGGCAAAACCAGAAATTCAAGTGCAGCTTGACAAGGGAAAAACCGATCTGCTGGGCGTAAATTCAGTGGATGCGGGCTCGGAAATTAGAGCTATGATAGACGGGTCTTTAGCGGGATATTACCGCCAAGACGGCAATGAATATGATATAAGGGTGCAGCTGCCCGACTCTCAAAAAGACATTGTAAAGAATATGTCGGATACTTATGTATTTAATGTAAACGGCAGGCTTATCAGCATTGATAAAATTGCAAATCTCGTTGAAGGCGGCGCGCCGATGACAATTTATAGAACCGATAAACAGCGTTATATAGATATAACCGGCAATCTTGAGGAAGGCGGAGCGGTGGAAACCGTTAGACGCGAGATGATAAGGATTTTCAATGAACTCAAAAACAGCCCTGAGTATGCTGATCAATGGAAAGATATAACTGTTGGTATGGGCGGCGATGCGGAACAGATGGGCGAGATGATTCAGAGCATAATGATTGCGGGCGCTTTGGCGCTGCTTTTTATATACTTGGTTTTGGCAAGTTTATACGAATCTATTATTACCCCTTTTGTAATTATGACGGCTCTGCCGCTTGCAATAATCGGCGGATTGTTCTCGTTGATTATCACAAAGACGGCATTGGATATGTTTACAATGATAGGTCTAATAATGTTGTTGGGAATAGTTGCAAAGAATTCAATTTTATTGATAGACTATGCCCAACAAAAAATTAGGGGCGGAATGGAAATAAGCGATGCCTTGGTGAAAGCTGGGGAGACGCGCCTTCGTCCAATTTTAATGACGAGTTTTGCTCTTATAATGGGTATGCTTCCAACGGCTTTAGCTTTAAGCGAAGTTGGAAAAATGAGGCAGGGTATGGGAATTGTTGTTATTGGCGGAATTATAAGTTCCACAATTTTAACGCTTCTTGTTGTGCCTGCGATTTTTGAATATATGGACAATTTCAGGCGGTGGTTAAGACGTTTATTCGGCCGTCCGGAAGAAAGACTTATAGATCATACTGAAGAACAATTGAAGCAATATAAGTTATAGTTTTAGTGCAATAAAAATTAAAGGGGTTTCGTTTATTAAGTAGTCACCTAACCCCAAGTAGTATAAAACTGCGCTTTTGCGCAGTCCCTCTCCGACTTGTCCCCCAACCCACAAGCGGAGAGGGTTTTTTATTTTTATGTATAATCTAATCATGAACAAAACAATTCAAATTTCTTTTCTAAAAACTCCCACAGCTCAAATTGAAACTCTCGCTCAATTAAAAAAATATTGGCAAGACGTTAAACCTTTAATAAATCAGAGGCAAGAACATTTTTTTAATGTGTGGCGCAAAGCAAGCAATGCTGAAATTTTTGCCGAACTTGTTTTTTGTCTTTTTACGCCGCAAAGCAGGGCTACGACTTGCTGGAATGCGGTGTGCAATTTAGCAAGCAAAAATTTAATTTTTACAGCGGAGGCGCAAGCAATTGCCGCAAATATTGCAGGCGTGCGGTTTGCAAACAATAAATCTAGGTTTGTGGTTTTGGCAAGAGATTTTTTTGCTAAAAATGGAAAAATGACGATCAAAAATCGACTGAAAGCTTTTGAGGATATTTATCAAACTAGAAAATTTTTAATAGAGAATATAAAAGGCATTGGGTATAAAGAAGCGGGGCATTTTTTAAGAAATATCGGCATTGGGCAAAACTTGGCTATACTGGATAGGCATATATTAAAAAATCTTGTTAAATATGGAGCTTTAACGGAAATCCCTAAGAGTTTAACGCCGGCAGTTTATGAAAATATAGAGAGGCGGATGCTGAAATTTTCTCGCCAAATTGATATTCCTATGGGGGATTTGGATATGCTTTTGTGGTGTAAGGAAAGCGGGGGGATTTTTAAATAAAACTCCGCTTATCTCTTTTTTAAAAAAGAGATAGAAATTATTTCTCTTTTAGAAAAAAGAGAAACAGAAATTTCTTTTACCAAAAGAAACAAAAACTCCTAACGACACGTTAAATTTTATTCTCTTTTTGAGAAATACATAAAAAGTTTTCTCTTTAACTCATTTCTTTATATTTTTTTGCGCTCCCTTTTTATTTTTTAGCCACGCGCCATGCGAAAATTTTTTTCGCCCCCGCGCCGACTCTACTCTTAACGTGACAGACAGCAGTCTGTACTGTCACGCCCGCCTGGGTGAGGGCAAAGGAAACTTTCAGTTCCCTTGCCCTCTCGGCGAAAAAATTTCTCGTAAAGACCAAGCGCTTTGCCGCTTTCGCTAGGCTAAAAAACTGGGTGTTGCAAGAAACCTATAATGGCGATATTTGCCGCAGATTTTGTGGAATTTAAAGGAAAGAAAATGCAGAACGTCCTCGTAGATGGACGTGCAAATTTTCTTGACATATAAATTCCGCAAAAGATGCCGCAAAGATTGGCACTAGGGTTTCTTTGCGACACCCAACCAAAGAGCGCCCGAGAAAGGGTACAACACAGCAACGACAAAACAAAACACGACAATGACAAAAACATCTACGCCTATCCTCAAAAAATTTTAGCAAGCCTTAATAACTCAAGACACACAATGACTTAAAGACAGAAATGAGTGTACTCTCCTCAAACCTGCAAATTCAATCGACAAAAAAATTATGCCCGACCGCTGTCTGCCACAAAACTTTTAATAGTTTCATTTAACTTGTCTAAATTTAATAGTTGCTCAAGTGTATAATGAATCCTGTAGCGCCAATTATTTTTAGTTGTTCCCGGAACATTTATGCGCTCGCTGTCTAAATTGTTTTTAATGAAATCCTCATCCACACATACCCAATCCCCAAATAAAAATATACATAACATTGACGGACTGGATAAATTTCTCTTTATGATTTTTCTGGCAATCTCAACATTTAATTCTTTTGGAATCTCACCCTCTAAATTTAAAACTTTGTGATAATAAAAATCTGTCACCTCAGCACGATCTTTCCAAAACTCACGTACCATGGAAAGATCATGCGTTGAAATAGAACATACCGAAAAATACGGAAACTTGCTCACATCAGCTATCAAATCTTTTCCGCGTTTCGGCTGGCGCTCAACCTCTAAACCTAAAATTTCAAGCTCATCCAAAACTTTCGGCACGCACCTTGGAATCATTCCCAAATCCTCAGCGCACATCAACATTTTTGTCGCATGCATTAAAACAGGCAGTTTTTCCATAGCGCTCTTATACCATAAATCGTCATTGCGTTTATAAAAATAATAATCGTCTATCTTTTTAAAAGCGTCTTGTTGAGCGGCGTTTAAAGTTTTAAAGGAATAATCCAGATAGGCAAAAATGCGGGGATGATAAGCATTTGAATTTTTGAAATCTTTTAAAAACAAAACATCGCTTGCCAAGAAATAAAGTTTTTCTTTTATCTCATCAGGCTCATCGCTTTGTTGGATATTTTTTTGCGTCTCATACTCTTTTTTAAATTCATATAAACCATCCGATTTTTTTGATAAAAATTTCTGCGCAATTCTATCTTTATCTTTACCAAAATAATCCTCTAACATTTTCTCGGAAATAAATGTATCTAAATATTTTTCGTCAAAATCAAAACCAAACTTTTTTATTTCGTTTTGCGTCATCGGCAAAGCAGGTTCAAACTGCCCCGTTAAAGCAATGATATCCGTTTTTGCAATTTCCCAAATTCTAAAAAATCCTAAAATATGGTCAACTCTATAAGCGTCAAAATATTGCGCCATTTGCTTTAACCTATTTTGCCACCAAATATAATTGGTTTTTTTCATTTCATCCCAATTGTAAATTGGAAATCCCCAATTTTGCCCCTGCATTGAAAAAAGGTCTGGCGGAGCGCCTGCGCTAAAATTCTTGTCAAAATACTGAGGATACTGCCATGTATCTACGCTGCAAGGCGAAACGCCTATTGGAATGTCGCCTTTTAAAATTACATCTTTTTGTTTGGCATAATTTGCAGCCGAAAGCAATTGCATATGCAATATATACTGAACATAATATTGAAATGAAACTTGCTCATATTTTGCCCCGCCCTCTTTGCAAAAATTGTCAATTTCAACTTCATTATAAATATTAAATTTTTTCCATTTAGAAAAATCCGTTGTGGAATTTTCTTGCGTTAAAACCCTAAATGCCGCATAAGCTTTCAACCAACTTTCATTTTTATTAAAGAACTCTTTAAACTCTTTAGTCTTTAAAATTTTCGCCCCCTCATTTTTAAAAGCTTCTTTGAGATAGCCGATTTTTAAAGCATAGGCTTTTTTATAATCAAAATACGGACTAGAATTTAATTCTTTTTGCAATTGCAAATATTTAGCGTCTTTTTTTATCGGCAGCGCAGAGAGATCCGCATAAACAGGATGCAATGCAAAAACGGAAATGCCCGAATAGGGCGAAGCGTCAAAATCTCCGCCGTCTGTTGTGGTGTCATTGACAGGCAAAACTTGAATTGCCCGTAAACCGCATTTAACCGCCCAATCTATAAATAATTTTAAATCGCCGAAATCCCCAACGCCAAAATCCGTATCGCTTCTCAATGAAAAAATAGGCAGCGCAACGCCTGCAACCCTAGGAGCGCTAAACTTAAAAATCGGTTTTAATTTTGCAACTTGCGCAACTGTGGAATTTTCTTTTGGAATTTCTTGCGAATGCAAAATATAATTTCCATTTTCCTGCCAAATAAAATGCTGACCGTCATAGACGATAAATTTATATTCCAGAGGAAAGAAAATTTCATCTATATTTAATTCCAATGCCCATTGGCTTTCTGAAATTCTTTTTAAGGGGAGGGCTGTTTTTGTATTCCAATGATTTTGATTTGAACACAAGAAAATTTTTTGACCGTCTGTAAGCGTAGGCATATCTAAAATAAAAATTACAGTTTTATTGTATGGAAGTTTTAATTTTTCAATTTTTGTATGGTTTGGAAATAATTTTTGACCAACGCTAGTATAGAGATACTCATTTTTTTGTTTGTCCTGCCACAAATCAAAAACGACAAAATACTCCGGAGTTTTTGGCAAATTTATATGATGCGATAAATCGTGATACTCGGCGCAAACCACTTGATTGTTAAAAAATAGTTTATAACCGTAATCCATTACAAAATCTTTTTCAGCAGGAGTAAACTCCCTTTCGCCTTTCCATAAAAAGCCGTCTAGGGTGTTTAGCATGAAAACATCTTTTTTGCCTTGATAGGAAAATTCCACTCCAATAGTCTGTCCAAAACTAGCATGATAGTTGATACAAAATTTTAGTTTCATTGTTAACCTCTTTTCTCTTTTTGAAAAAAAAGAGAGAAAATTTTTTCTTTTTCCAAAAGAAACAAAATCTAACGGCACTTGCAACTTATTTCTCTTTTCATAAAAGAGAAACAGAAAATTAACGACGCTTAAATCCTTATTCTCTCTTTAGAAAAGAGAGACAAAAACTAACGACACTTGCAACTTAATTCTTTTTTCTATAAAAGAGAAACACAAAATTGTCGCTCTTTTAACTCTTTTCTTTATTTTTGTTTTTGCGCTTCCTTTTTATTTTTTAGCCACGCGCCATGCGAAAATTTTTTTCGCCCCCGCGCCGACTCTACTTTTGACGTGACTGACAGCAGTCTGTACTGTCACGCCCGCCTGGGTG
>JAITCX010000184.1 GCA_031282945.1 Elusimicrobiota bacterium | reverse complement strand
TAAGCGCCACAATCATTAATTTTAAAAATTTCTAAGAAGAGGTATTATTGGTAATGAAAATGAACACAAAAGCATTTAAATATGTTCTCGCTCTAATTCTTATGTTTTTAGCCGCAACTTTTCCAATTTTATCTCATGCTCAAACTCAAAAAAACAATCTGGATGTTATGGCCATAACTCTAGAAAGTCCAAACGATTCTTCTCCTTTAACTGAAGGGCTTGCCGATACTATCGTAATGAAAATGCAGCCCCAAGAGACAGGCAAATTTATCCGCGGAATTCATCTTACTTCTATGATGATTTTAGCTAGCAAACAGCAGGCCGCTGTTTTGGAACTTCTGGAAAAAACTGAATTAAACGCTGTGGTTATAGACATAAAAGAAACTGACGGTTATGTAAATTTTGTGGATGTTGATATTGTCAAACAAAATAAAACAGCGGGCGCAAAACCGCAGGCTCTGTTAAACTTTTTGCAAAAAGCAAAAGCGGCCAATGTCTATACAATTGCTAGAATTGTAATTTTTAGGGATAATTTAATGCCGCGTCTGCATCCTGAAATGGCGGTGAAAAATCCAGACGGCTCCCTTTGGCGCGACAGGGCAAACATAACATGGCTGGATCCTTATAATGATGAAGCTAAAGAATATATGATGCAGATCGCATTAGCTGTTGCAGACATGGGCTTTGACGAGATTCAGTTTGATTATATCCGTTTTCCATCAGATGGAAATTTAAGCGCGGCGCGCTACAGCAAACCCAGCACGCGGGCGAGCGCTTCAAATGAAGTTGTAGCTTTTTTAAAACAAGCTAATACCCGTCTAAAAACTAAAGGCGTTAAAATTTCCATAGATGTTTTCGGGCTTACAACCACCGCGGTAGATGATATGGGCATTGGGCAAAAAATTGCGGACATGACGCAATGGGTGGACTATGTCAGTCCAATGGTTTATCCGTCCCACTATGCAAAAGGCGCTTACGGCATTCCTGATCCGAATAAAGAGCCGTACCGCACTGTTTATTTGGCAATGCGCGGCGCTTTGGAGAGAGTTCCTGCTCACAAATTGCGCCCTTGGCTGCAAGATTTTACAATGCGCGGTTATCACTATGGACCGCAGCAGGTGCGCGATCAAATTCAAGCTTCCTATGATAACGGCATTGGCAGTTGGCTTTTGTGGAATTCGCGCTGCGTTTATACACTTGGCGCATTAAAAGGACCGGAAGCGGAAAATTCATATGAGCGTTCGACTCGGAGCGGAGCGGCGCGTAAAAAAGAAGTTAAGATTGATCAGGTGAGCGTCAGTGTTTCAAGCGCGCCGGCGGCAAGCGATGCGCCCCTTGAGGTTTCCACTTCAACTGCGCCGCAGCAGCAAGCGCAAGATTAAATTTGCAGATGAGAAATAACTTTTATCCTTTAAACGTTTATACTTTACTTTTGACTATGCAAATGTAAATTTTGTATTATGGAAAAAATTTTGTTTGCAAAAGGGATACTATATTAAATGAATAAATTAGTTTGGCTTAGTGTGTTTGCGTTTAGCGTTATTTTGGTTTCATGCGCTAAAGATGATCCCGTTGTGGCAAAAGTTGGGAAATCAACTATTCTGGCTTCTCAGGTGAGAGATCGGCTTGCAAGCCTCAGCTATCCGCAGCAAGATCAATACAATCAAAAGCAAATTGTTGAGGAGATGGTCAGGGAAGCGGTATTAATTGAGCTTGCAAAACAAGTGGGAATAGATAAACAGAAATCTTATAAACAATCCGTTGAGGGTTTTAAACGGGAGCAGGAGAGGCAGTTTGAGGAGTTTAAAAATTCCCTTTTAATTGAATACGCTCTGCAAGAATTTCAAAGCGAGGTGGTGATAAGCGATGCGGAGATTGACGCTTATTATCAAATTCATAAAGAGGATTTTGACGCTCCAACAGCTTATGTTGTAAAGCATGTTCTCACTTATGACAGACAGAGCGCCGAGACGGCTTATGATGCTATAAAATCAGGCCAGCCTTTTGAACAAGTTGTAAGGCAGTATTCGCAGGATATATCTTCTTTTGAAAACGGCGGGACTATAGGGCCGTTTAAAAAGGGCGAGGTGATAGCGGAGTTTGAAAATGCCGCTTTGGCGCTTTCGCCGGGTGAAGTTTCGCAGATAGTTGAAACGCCGCTTGGGTTTCACATAATTTACAAAGTCTCGCAAAGCAGAATGCCTCCGATGACGGTTCAAGAGGCGCAGCCGGAGATAAGAAAATTTTTAGAGCAGGAAAAGTTCGATACGTGGTATGAGAGAAAAAAGCAGGAGTTGAAGGTTAAGGTAAATTACAGTGTTCCGCTATTGAACACAAATTAAATACATCCAAATAAAAGAGGAGAGCAAATTATGAAAAAAGTTTTAGGTCTTTTGACGGCTGCGGCGTTAATTGTAGTTATTGGCTATAGCGCTTCGCAGGCTGCCGATAAAACGATTGCCGTGGTAAACGGCGAACCAATTTTCGCTTCGGATTTTCTTATTACGCAGGCAGTTAAGCAGTATCAAGAATTAGCTCCACAGGCAGATCAAACGCCTACGAAGTTGGCGGAGTTTAGGGAAACCATTTTAAATCAAAGGATTGATCAAATATTGATTTTGCAACAGGCTAAAAGAGATAAAGTCACTCCCACCCGCAAGGAAGTTTCTGATAGAGTCGCTCAAATTAAAACCACAAATTTTCCAAGCGAAGCGGCGTTTAGGGAATATCTCAGAGGTTTAGGGCTTTCCAATTCCGAGTTTGAGAAAAATATTACTGATCAATTGACTATTGAAGCGTTTACCAGAAGATTTGCAGAAAGCAAAATTACGCCGCCGACTGAACAGCAAGTGAGGCAGTTTTATGATCAAATTCAAGCTAAAGCCGCTGGCAAAAAATTAAATGTTTCAACTCAAGATGATTTGTTTATTACAAATGTAACAGATCAATTGAAAAGACTTGCAGGTCCTAAAGTGAGATGGAAACTTGTTTTTGTAGCGCTGCCTCCCAATGCAACGCCTGATCAGCAGAGAGAAGCTAATGCTAGAATTAAAGATATTAAGGATGCATTGAGAAAAGGCACGGCTTTTGCGCAAGTTGCGGCGCAATATTCTCAAGAGGATGCTTCAAGACAGAGAGGCGGGGATATGGGCGTTGTTTTAAAAGGCGATCTTGCCCAGAGTTATCCAGCAGTAGACAAAGCTCTTTTTAGCTTGGGCGTTGGAAAATATACGACTGAGCCTATCAAAACAGATGCGGGATATTTCTTTGTGAAAGTTGAGGAGAAAGAACCAGCTAGAGATGTAAAAGATATCCGTTTTGATGAAATTGGAAATCAGTTGGCAAATATTTTGTATAACAATCAAGCCAATCAAGCTTTAGCGGCATGGCTTGCGGATGTAAAAGCTAAATCCACAATAAAGATAAACAATTAAGAATTTTTATAAAATAATCGGCGCAAGAGGG
>JAITCX010000126.1 GCA_031282945.1 Elusimicrobiota bacterium | reverse complement strand
CCACATTTGCTACCATGTCTTTCATCCCGCCCTTCGTTTCGCTATACGAATATTCTTTGGAATAATCTGACGCTTGCATTAAATTTACGCTCCCAAAATATCCGCTTTTTTCTCTAAGCCCCATATAATTTTTTATAATCCATGTCCTGATTTATAATATAATTCCATATATCCCACTATAAGAAAAAAAACAAATAAATTCACTAATACTGAACCCACCAAAAAATAAGCAATTTCCATTGGTTTAGCTTTATCCCTTAGCAACTCATTGAAAATATAACAAAATATTACAAAAGCAAAAATTAGTGAAATAAAATACAAAAATGTTAATTCCCATATAGAACCGACGTCCCCATTTGTCGGGAAAAGCCAAAAACAAATTCTAATTAATATAGAACATAAAAAAACAAATGTTAATTTCTTTAGCAAACTTCTACATTTTTTTAAACATATAAAAGCAATAAAATAAGCAAAAGTAAAAAAATATATAAATACTAAAAACATATAAATATAACATGGATACGCCATCGTATATCCCGCCTGATTATCTATAATTCTTACAAGCGCAGGAGAAAGCAAATCTAATCTTGTTAAAAAATACCCTGCCGTCAACAATAAAATGAGGATGAACCATTTAAAATAGTTATTATTAAATATTAGTAAACTTTTCATTTGTTGTTATTTTGAATTATATTCTAAATCAGGACTTCCCGCTCTTGATATTTGGCTGGTCTGACCTAGCAATGTATTTGTAACGCTCCCGTCTCCAACTCTTTGGCTTACTGTTAAAATATCCGTTATAATATTTGCAACTAATAATTTTTTAAAGTCCATTTAATACTTCCTGCTTCCAATTTTCAATTATCACATCAATTTCATTTATCCAATAACTAGCATTAGAAGTATGACGAGACATTTCCACTATTGCATTTAATAATTTTTGAATTTTATCATGTGTAAATTTTTTATTTAGCTCTTTTAATTTTTTAAGTATTTTCAAAATTTCTATAAATTGTTTTATCGTTATAGGGGCGATACTTTGTTTTGCGCCGCTGTATTCATATTTATTGGACATATAAAATGTATTAGCGGTATCTATATGAATAGACGGCGCTATAAATAAACAATAGGCATTTGCATTTTTTATTTCAAAGTCCCTCAAATGACGCATCACCGGCTGCCCCTCATTAAACCATTGGTCGCGATTTTTAAGCATCGTAACCTCGCATATCATATTAAAATCTTTATAATAACATTCTATATCAGCTTTTCCGGCAGGAGCTGTTGAGGTTGGGTTATTGTCATCGCCAAGAGGATAATTGGGTTTAATTTCACAAGCATCATTTAAGGCATAAAGCCCCATTGCAGATAAATATTCTAGCGTAAGAGGGCGATTTTCTATTTCAAAAATTGTCTCTAAACCAATTATATATTTATTAACAGCTTCTATATGTTGTGCATTAATATGATTTTCTTTCGTCTGCAATTGTTTACGTTCCAGCCGCAATTTAAAAATAAATTTTTCCAAATCTTGCTTTTCCATTTTAGATAAGTCTGGCAATTCCGTATATTTAGATTTGGGCAAATGGATTCGTTTCTGTAAGGAGTTATTCTCATCAATTAATTTTTTAACAATAGCTTCTAGCTTCGTTTTAGACTGCCATGGCAAAGTGGGAAGCAAATCATTTGACATATAATGCAAATACTCATTTTTATCCGCAAAATCTCTCGGCTTATAAAATTCTTTTTCAAATAAAGAATTGATCTCCACATAGCGCTTTGGCTCTAAGTCTACATAAAAACCATTGCCGCGAATACGTATAAAATTTGTTAAACGAAAATATCTAATAGTATTATCGCCATAATCATAAATAGAAGCTAGAAATTTTTCTATTTTATTTTTATCTTTTGTTGCAAGAAACTTTCTTGCAAAATGCAGACGATACTTATCACGAATACGTTTTCGCTCTATCTTTGACTTTCCAGTTTGCAAATCTCTAAATTCAATAATTTTCTGAGCGCAGCTAGAAATTTCATAATATTTCAATAGGGTTGGAACAAATAAACAAAATTCTCTTTTGCTTAACCCTTTAGGTAAATTTCCGCGTTGTTTTTCTAATCTATTAACACAATCTATAAGTTTGAGCGTTCCAACAAAAGGCACAATATTATATTTATCACTATCCGAGAAATCACTGCTGGCTGGATTTGGTATTTGCCATTTAATAAAACACTTTAGAAATACATCTCCAATAGCATTTTCATCAGCAATGAGTTTATTGCCTAAATCTGTTATCTTAAGAATTTTATTGTCAATTAATACAAAACCAAATTTTGTAAGCGGATTTAATGACTGCCTACCCCTCATATCAAAGTCTCTATAATGTTTTATCGCAATTATTTCTTCAATCATTTTATTACTTATGTCCGCATCCGCATCATTTATTGTATTGATAATATCAACAGGCAATCCATTATAAAATTGCTGATTGCCATAACCATATAAGCGGTTTTTTATCAGTAATTTTTGATATTTTTCTTGCGCCGCCTTATCCCATATGTGATTTATAAGAGGTTTTAATGCAATAAGAAAATCTCTGATTCTCTGAGGATTTCTAAGTGTGGTGGTAATTGACCATGCCTTCAAAAATAACTCCTTACTTAATGGAAATACATTTAATAATTTGTAATTAGAACTTCTATTGTTTCATCATTTTTTGTACGCAAGTGATAACTAGAATTTTTATAATCATAATTTAATTTATGAATTATAAAATCATTTTCTTTTATCCATTTATACAATATCTCATTAGTTTTGCCCTTATGTTTTAAAACATTAGATAAAGCGAAACGAATACCTTTTTTATTAAGCTTTGCCAGCAAGCAATAAAGATCTTTTTCATCTGTTTCTTTCCATGCGCCAAGTTCATTATAACTTGCTAAACCTAAAAGATATGGCGGATCCAAATATATAAAATCTTTTTGGCTTATCTTTATTTTCTCCAGTTCTCTAAAATCACAGACCTTAAAACTTATAGATTTTTCATTTGCCGCTTGATTAAAAGAAATAAGATTTTTTCTTAAACTCCCATTATAATCACGTTTACCCACTGGCAAATTAAAATCCCCTTGCGCATTAAACCTTATTTGATTATTAAAAGAATAAATAATAAGCGTCAACAATAAATCCAATTTTGATTTATCAT
This sequence comes from Elusimicrobiota bacterium, assembly GCA_031282945.1. Taxonomy (GTDB): domain Bacteria; phylum Elusimicrobiota; class Endomicrobiia; order Endomicrobiales; family Endomicrobiaceae; genus JAITCX01. Next base: position 11,559 of record JAITCX010000126.1, on the reverse strand, counting down.
TATTAAATGCATCCCTTAATTTTAAAAAAGCCGTTTTATTAAATTGCCCCAAACCGTTAGAGCTATTTGCTCCATAAAAACCATATCCTTTAATAAAGCTTTGGCTCAATCCAAAGTCTTTAATTATATTTAAAATTCTTTTGTGCAAATATTCAAAATTATTTTTTTGAATTAGTTTTAATAAATTTACAACATATTTATTTTTTTCAAGACAAATTATTTTCTTTGCCTCAACGTTTATGCCGACATTTGCGCCGCCGCAAAACACATCATAAAAGATATCTATATTTTGTGGAAAAAATTTTATAATTTGCGGCAGCAATTTATGCTTTCCGCCGGTATAATTTAATGGAGACTTTACAAAACCGCTAGCCATAGGATTGAGTTTAAATGAAAAAATAAGCCTTTCTTTTGCGGCAAAGCTTACTTTACATAAGAAAATTCGTTCTTTTAAATCTTTTTTACTTGATTTTCCAGTTGTAAATTGTTTAAAAGCAGTTTCAAATACTTTAACTTCCCCCTTTTGTTTTAATGCCGATAAAATCTCATAATCGCTTATACGAGCTTGGGAGCGCAAATTTCCAGAAATGCCCATATCATTATAAGAAATCAAAATATATTTTGCTCTTATATTATCTATTAAATCCCCAAAGGCGAGACCTGCCGATTTCATATTATATTTGCTCTTGAGATGCCCTCTCTCCATTTTTTTTGCAATACCAAAGACTTTCTCTTTTTTCCAACCAGCAATATTTTCTAGCAAATGATATGCATCGCAATATTGACGAGAATTATACGGCGGATCTATATAAACAATATCCGATTCTATTTTTTTAATTAATTCGTTTGCATCTTGACAATAAATTTGGGGAGTATATTTCGAAAGTTTTATATTAAGCGGAAGTAGGCATAATTTCTTGTTTTCAATATTAACTTTTCTATAAGCATCATAATGTCCAACGGTATTTGCTATTTTATCAAGAGCATAAATTAAAGAAGTTATTAAATATGCTTTCTCTCTAAATGTAATAATATTTCTATCAAATAAATCTTCTATATCTTGCCTGATAATTCCAATTTGCTTAGCGTTTTTTTCATCAAAATAAGTATTAGAAAAGTTTTGACTAAAATAATTGCCGTCATATTTTTCTATATCAATAGTATTATAAAAATCTAATAAAGCGTTAAGTTTTTTTTGGTCAATTTTATCCTTAGCAAAAAATGCCCAATAAATATAATTATTGGATTGCAAAATATCATTGACAATAATTTTACAATTATCATAAAAATGATTTGCCACAGTTGCTGTGCCTGCAAAAATATCAGCAAAAGTTTCAAAAGTTATATTTTCTTTTTGAATTATTTCATCAATAAAAAATAGCAGCTTGGTTTTTGACCCAAGATAACGCCTTTGATTTATAGAAAATGTAGAATTTCCAAAATATGCATCGTTCATCTCAATAGTATAGCACAATACAGATTAATTCCTAAAAATCGCAAGAATATTAATATCACTTCTAGCGCAATACAGAGAACTAGTAAAATTAAAAACCAATGACTTAATCAGACGATTTTTCCTAAGCGCGAGATTTAAAATATTACAGCCAAGCGCCTTCGCAAAGCTAAAAATTACTTAAATAAGAGACATTGAAAACGCCTTAATTTTTTAAAAATAAATCATTTTACAGTCAAAGTAGCGCGTCTGTTTTTAGCTCTATTTGCCGGCGTATTGTTGGGAGCGGCGGGATTGCGTTTGCCGCGTCCCCAATATTCAATTTTATAAGGTTCAATTCCATTATTGACAAATTCTCTGTAAACCGAATCAGCGCGCTTAAACGAAAGTATGTCGTTTACCCGATCGCTTCCCACCGAATCCGTATACCCAATAATTATTAATTTTGTATAGTTGTATCTTTGAATGCGCCTCGCCTCATCGGCTATGCGCGCCTTAGACTCCTGCGTCAACGTCCATTCATTAAATGCAAAATACGCAATGACAACCGTATAAACTCCCGGTAAAGGCATCTTTTGGTACGCAATGTTATTGGGACCCTCAACAATGCGCGTCTCAAGCGGAGGAATATTTATTACCTCCTCCTCAGGTTCAACTGGAGGTTGAGATTGAGGTTCAAGCTCAACCGCAACCTCAACCTGCTCAAGTAAAACTTCCTCAACGACGGCTTGCGGATTTTCGGCAGGGGCGGCATTATTGGGCTCAACTTTTTCCTCAGGCTTAGCGCCGCCAAAACCTACCCTCAAACCTAAACCGCCCTGAGCGTTTAATGTGTTTTGCCCCAATCCAAAATTTGCGCCGCCGTTTATCGTTATTGCAAAATTTTGCGTTATGGAATAAACGCCTAAAATATTAAATCCTAAAATTGTCATGGGAGATTTTGCCGTCTCAATTCTGGCGGCGCCGTCAGGATAAGCGGCCAAATGCATGTCGTAAATTTCATCTCTGCCTATAGGAATAAATCCCATATAAACTTTTGCGCCAAAATCCAATTTTCCAAAACTCTTATTTAAGTTTATACCGATATCCGTCTCAAGCCTATTATATTCTTGCGCATCCACAATCAAAGCCGCATTTTCGCCTTGCTCGAAATGTTCCTCAAACTTAGCATTTTGCGTATTTGCAAAATTTATCCTCGTAAAAAAACCAAGCCCCAATCCCGCCAAAACCATATCAGGCCGAAACTCAATTTCCGTCTGAGCTTTAAAGGTATAAGCCGCAAAATTTGCATTTACAATTTCATCCAATCCAATATCAATATGGCGCCATACGTTTATATCATCTCTTGTAAATCCAAGTTGAAATTTTGTATTTATAGCGCCGTTAAAAATTCCAAATGCCCCGCCGTAAACGCCTCCCCCAAAACTTGCGATGCCGCCTTTATTTGTAGAACCTTGCTTAATATTTTGCTGTATTGCGCCGAGAAACAACCCAGTTTTAAAATTTCCAATTTTTATGATATCGGCGCCGATCAGTCCCTGTGGGGCGGTTGTTTCAAATGCCCCCATAATATTTTTATTGTCAGTTTTATAATATCCTATATCAGCGGTTGACCAGATTTTTTTATCTTTATTGTCAATTTGCCCAAACAATGCATGCGGGATTATATCAATGGCTGGCATTGTCAAAAGCGTAGCTAAAAATGAACCGCTTATTTGTTCTAAATACAAATTAAAATTCTCTTTATCATTGTTTGCAAGATCTTCCGCCGCATCCCATAAAACATCAATCTCCTCTGTATCATAAGGCAAAACTCTATAGATCAAATCATCAATTTGAGCTTGATTATAACTCATATCGTCAAATCTTATTGGAACCGCCTGCCCAACAATTTTGATACGAGCCGCTACAATTTGATTGTCCAAATTTTTGTCATAGACAATCTCATATCTCCAAATTCTGCCATACCGTGCAATCTCTCCTTGATTTTGAACATAACGCCCCACAATTTGCGCATCGGCATTTTCAACAGCCGCTGTCGCTTTAGCAATAACAATATCGCTTTCGGTAATATAACCATGCGAATAAGCTTTTTTAAGCGCCGTTAAATCTAAATCAGCTTTATCAATATTTAAATATACATCCGCATTTGGAGTTGTCGTCTGTAAAATTGTTTCGCTTGCAATACTATTTTTTGTGTCTACATTTAAAATAATTCTACCCGAAATAGTAGAATTATCTACCAAATTTAAAGAATAAATTTCAGCTTTTTGCGCATTAAAATCCAGCGTAGATTTATCATCCATAATTAAATTTTTAACTTGTACGCCCTCTGAATTTATAGAAAAAGTTGAACCGCTTAAAATATTTAAAGTTGTAAAATCGGCGGCGGCCTCTACGTTTAATAAAGCGGAATTTTTTATTGTTGTGGAACTCAATTGCGTCTGCGCCAATAAATTTAAACTTCCAGCCGACACCGCAATAGCGCCTGCAAATTGTGAAACTCCGCCCACGTTCCAAGTTCCTTGTGTATTTTTAACAATTTCCTGTTTTGCGCTTTGACTGATAAAACCCTTATTAAAATTTACATCGCCCGCAATATAATAAATGCCGCTTAAATCTGTGTCTATAAAATTAATTTTTGCATTGATATCAGCTTGATTAAATGTTACCGAGCCGCCGTCAACAGAATTGGAAATTTCAAAAATTCCAAATTTTTGCGCTGCTATAAAAACATTTTTAAATTCAAGCGGAAAATAATTTATAAAAGTTAGACGCCCCGAACTTATATTTATAATCCCTGAGACAAAACGAGATTTTGTTATTTCAACCGCCCTCGGTCCATTTTTGTTTATAACGGAATTAGGGCCAAAATCTGCGCTAATTATTAAAGGAGATTCATCGTCTGCGGCGATAAAATTTAAATTGAGATTTAAAATTCCGTTACTATAAATATCAAGTCCTGAGACCGCCAAATTGTCTGTAAAAATTATATCCATGCCCTCATCAGTTTTTAATGTAAGCGTTCCCGCATTATAAATTGACCCGCCGTACATAGCTCTATTATTTCTAAAAATTGCGCCGCCTAAAATTTCTACATTTGCGCCGGAGCCGATATAAAGCGCCCCGCCTGATTTAGAGGCAATATTAGAATCAAATATTGTGGGAGAGCTAAAATAAATTTGCGAATTTTCTATGTAAACGGCGCCCCCGTTTTGAGAAACATTTTGCGAAAATTCTGTATTGTGCAAAAATTTAATGATTGTATTCTCCTCGGCAAAAATCGCGCCGCCGGCAAGTCCCGCTTGATTGGCATAAAAACCATTTGGAATTCTTAAAGTCTGTTGCTGGTCAATATAAGAAAATTCAAGCGACGTATTATTTAAATAGAGAGCCGCGCCCATTCCCAAATCTTGATTTTTGCCAACAGTATTTGTGGCAATAATCACCGCCCCGCCAAACTTTATAATGGATCGCAAGCCTTGCTCAAAATGAAAAATTCCGCCTTTATTGCTTTTAATAATATTGCCGACAGCCATAAAAGTTGTTGAGGTAAAATCTAAAACTGCATTTTGAAGATCTATAAAAATCAGAGAGCTGCCGCTATTTAAAACAGTATTAGAGGAGAAATTTGTTTTCGACCCTGCAAAAACAATTGAACTCTCTCCCAAAACGCTGACAATCGGCGCATCATAAGTTATGTTTGAATCAAACATTATATCGTCATAAGAAATAAAACTTGAATTGTTTAAAGTTAATATTGAAATTGACGGCGAGTTTGCAAAATCATTTGAGAAAAATAATATCTCGGCCTGATCGCCGTCTATTGTCATGACAGAATTTGAAAGCTCAAGCCTTGCATTGTTTTCATGCGAAGCGTTTTGTTTGTCGCCAATAATAAAAATAGAACCTTTTGCAATTTCTAGCAAAGCATTGTCCAAATAGAGCCTGCCGTTTAATAAATCGAATGAGGCTGGATTATCCCCGCCGCCGCTTGCGCCAATTTTATTTATGCCGCTTAAATAAATTCCGCCTAAACCTTGCGCCGCAATGTCTCCGCCGTCTGATTGCAAACCGCCACGCAAAATTATGGGATTTACATTTGCAATTAAAAATAACATTGGAGATTTAACAGAACCGTCTAAATAAATATCATTTTCAATTGCGCCTCCGCCCATAATATTATTAATAAATTCTATGCGCCCAGATATTGAGTTTATAGTAATAGTTGAACCATTATTTGCAAAAATCGCGCCGCCCAGACCGCCCGCAATATTGTCGGCAAAAATTGAACCAGCCAAAATTTCAACATTGGTATGCCCGCCGGAAGCAAAAACCGCTCCGCCGTTTGCGTCTGTTTTATTTGATTGCATGAGTGTGGAAGTTCCAATTTGAACTCTTATTTTATCGGCGGCGCTGTCGTCTGAAATTGCGGCGATCGCCCCGCCGCCGCCTGATCCGTCAATTGCGCCTTGCGCAAAATTTTCTATGAAATCAGAGCTTTCCGTTATCAAAAGATTTCCCTTGCTAATATATACCGCTCCGCCGTTTGCGGCATTGCCGCCATTATAAAAAGCGGCGCTGTATTGGACGACTGCGCTGCGCACAATTGTTAAAGCCGCATCATTGACAATTCTTATCAATGCCCCGCCGGAACCCTGTATGCTGGCGCTGGTCATGGTTATGCCTTGAATGCGCAATTCCGTCTCAAACTCAAGATTGAAAAATGATTTCTCCCCTTGGCCTGAAATAAAATAATGTTTTGAATCTTCTTTTGTGAGGCCGCCGTAAACCGTAAAAGGAATGCCGACAGCTGTGATATCTAAACTATAAGCTGGAACATAAATGTTATCTAGCGGAGCGCGGAAACTTCTGGCATTTGGTTTTATATTTTGGCCGTTTAAAGAATATTCGTCAAAAATTCTCCTCAAGCCCATCACTAAACTTTGAGCCGTATCATCTGCCCCGCCGCTTTGCGTCCATGTGGCGACAGCTATAGTGTATAAAAGAGTGTCTGCAACAATTGTGGTATAAGATGAATATTCTAAATCAAATTTTAATTGGCCCATCAAAACATTTTCAAGCCATGTATAAGTTGTTATCTCGTCTGAAATCCACTCCGTATCGCCATGAAAAACTGGAAATACATCGTTTAAGCCAATGCCTCTTTGCGATGGGAGCGACTGAGCTATTAAATAAGAATCTCCCGAAAGCGAGACGAAATCTACATTTGTCAATTGCCCATCCTCTTGCGCAAAAATTTCTAAAACCATAGAGAGCTTTGTGTTTAAAGCCATAACAGTACTCAAATAAATAATGCCGTGATCATCAGTCGCAACGGGATTTCCATTTGTCCAATTATTTTTTTGCAATCTAATTAAAGACTCGCTAAATTTAAAAATCGTTGCATTATTGCGCGCATCAAAAGAATCGCCAAACCGTAAATTTTCGCCCCTAAATTCAAGGGTATTGTTTTTTCCTTCATCCACAAAAGGATTTCTCAATAAATTCATAACATAAGCATCATTTGCGCCCATTCCTTCAGGATCAGTTAAAGTATTTTTTGTAAAAGTTATTGTTGAATTGTTCCCCGTAAATTTAAATTTAGTTTCATCTATTATAATTCTATTGTTTTCAGGACCCCCCAGCGCAATGCTGTAATGCGTAAACCGCGCATTTTCGCCCACTGCAACTTTATAAGTTGGATATCTTGCAACAACAATTAATTCGCTATTGTCTATAATATTTTCGCCTCCAAAAATTATTCCAACATGCGGACTATTTTTTATTGCATTAATTCTAGTCAACCCGTCAGTTTGAATAAATGTTCCTGTGAAAGCGGAGGCGTCAGCCAGCAAATCAAAAATACCCGAGGCATCTTTAATTATTTTGCCCGAGCCAATTATAGAACCCCCTCCCCCATTATCGCTCATGTAAAAATAACCGTTTGCATCTTTTCCGTTTATTTGCATTATGCCGTTGGCAATTAAATTTTTGGAGTTTGAAGTAAATTTTACCGTTGAAACGCTTATGTCAAAAACTGCAAAAGCATTATTGTCAATTTGCAAAGCGGTTTCATTGTCATAAAATTCAACATTGGTTTTTTGAAAAGTTAAAGTGGAATTGTCCGCCGCATAGGAAGCGGGATTATACCTATTTTGATAAAACCTAACTGAACCTAAATTAAATAAAAGCTGAGAGGAATTTGTTAAATATATCGTGGAATAATTAGTGTAGTTTTCATAAAAATCAAATAGTGTATTGTCAAATAAAACATAAGCGGAATTTGTTAAATATACCGCCGAATCTCCAAAACGTGAACGCTTGGTCTGCGTCCCGACATTTCTAAAAATTACAGAGCTGTTGTCAACGCTCAAAATTTTGGAGCCGCCCATTTCAAAATAAGATTGAGCGTCCGATGCTCCAATATTTACAAGCGCATAATTTGCAGACGCTTGAACTTTAGAAATAGAAAAATTTGAACCAATTATAATATTGCCCTGCAAAATTAAAATGGAATCATCCGTCCCCTCATAAGAAATATTTACATGGCTAATATTCCACCCGGATCTAAAAATTATTTGAGCGTTTTGTTGTGTAATTAAATCAATAGATTGACTCGGATTAGATTGAATACCGTACCAATAAATATCATTTAAGCCGCTTATATCCGTATTATTTTCAAATAAAATTTTATCGTTTTGCCCGAGCGCAAAAATAGATAAACCGCCTGCATAATCGCCCAAATAAATTGCGCCGCCGTTTCCCAAAAGATCATAAACCGTTTTTTGACTCGTATTGCCCGTAAATAATATTATTGAATTTCCGTTTGTTTCAATTATAAAACGCATGCCATCTGAATCAAGAGAACCGATAGAAACCGCACCGCCTGCGCCTCTTGCCCAATTGCCTGCAAAAGTAATAATTGAATCTTGCGATTTCAAAGTTGCATAACCGTCTAATGCCAGAGAATTCACAGAATTATTTGAAAATGTTATAGACGAATTTTTTGCATTTATAAAATCAATATTGGCAATATTATAACCCACATAAATAAGCCCGGCGCTGTCGCTGTCATCATAACGATAAGTTTCATTAAACATAAAATTGAGCGTGGAATTGTTTATATTAAAAGCCGCCGTTTCATCATACATTTGTATCGGCTGATCACCCGCTGAATTTATAAAATTAAAACTGGAATTATTTATGTTTACAGCAACGCTTGTCCAAAACTGTCCAAGATCGGAAAAAACAGCTATGGCATTTTCAATATTGATGGTCTTACTAATTCCCACAACGCCTCCGAGGACGCTCCAATCATGAGAATTTCCCTCCAACCAAATATTGCCTAAAATAAAACCGTTGGAATTAAAAAACAGATTGCCCCTTTGCGCCAAATAAACATCGTTTGCAATGCCGCCCGCCGTATTATTTATAAAATAAATTTCAGCCCCGTCTTGAATTTGCACCGCCGCATCGTCAATAATATAAAGAGCGCCGCCAAAATTTTGCGCGCTATTATTTATAAATGTTAGGGAACTGGACACAAGATTTATAGCCAAATTTCCCGACGCCGCAATAGCCCCGCCGCTATCGGATGCGGCATTTGATATAAATTGCATATTGCCCACATTTGAGATCTCTAAATTTCCGCCGACTGAAAAAATCGCTCCGCCAAATTGCGCGCTATTTGATATGAAAGTTAAAGAGCTATAAGTAAAAATTATGCGCGCATTTTTCAAACTGTTTATTGCGCCGCCAAAATTTTGCGCCCTGTTTTGATTAAACAAAATGGTAGAACGCTCCACTGTAAAAATAATGCTGTTTGTCGTATTATTTCCAAAATAAGAAATAGCCCCGCCGTTAGCGGCGGCGGAATTATTTATAAAGTTAATATTTGAATCGCCAAAATAAAATCCCGTTTCCCACAATGCCGCAATAGCCCCGCCGCCATTGCCGCCTGTGGTCATATTATTTATAAAATCAATATACGATTTTGTGACGAACAATGTATTAAAATTTTCGAGCTTAAGCGTTTCAAATGCGCCCATATACGCCCCGCCGCCCGAGAAACCGTCTGTCCCCCAATCCCCAACGAGCGTCACATTTCCTATGAAAGTTAAAGTGGATTCGTCCACAATCATTTGCCCATAAACCGCCCCGCCGCTGCCATAAGATGTATTGCTTGTAAAATGAACAATAGAATTTTCAATTGCCAAAATGGCGCCGCCCACAACGTTTTCTCTGTCCATTTCTATAGCGCCGCCGCCCCTGCTGGTATTGCGTTCATAAGATGTATTGCCTATAAAGTTTACGACGGAATTTCTTATAATCGGGCCGCCGTCAACCCTCACAGAAATCGCTCCGCCTCGCCCTTGCGCAATATTGCTGGAAAGCGTTACGAGCGAATTCTCCCACAAAAAAGAACTCCTGCCCGAAAAGCCGCCCCATTGATATGGCGCGGGATCGACCGGCGTCGCGCTATCTTTAAGATTGACATTTGCGATGATTGAAACAGTTGAATTTCTAAATGTATAGTCCATGGCGTAAACCGCCCCGCCGCTAACGCCAAAAATTCCGGCTTCATTATTGTCGCTTATTCTGGAATTGCTTGTAAAAAATACTAGCGAATTATTGAAGGTTAATTGACTGCCCGCGCCGCCCCTAAATACCGACCCGGGATTGACGCTTTTGTTTTGCAAAAAAATTACGCTGGATGCATTAAAAATATAATTGCCGCCATTGAAAAGCCCGCCCTCAATAAAACCCGACGCATTTTGCGAAGCGATAACGACAGAATTTTCAAAAGTCAAAACGCTGGAATTTGCAATTATGGATCCCGTAGAAATATTTGCAGAAAAAATTACGCTGGATCGCGTAAAAAGCATTTGCGCATTTTGAGTTTGTTTTATGACAACATCAAGATTATTATAAAAGTGTATTAATGTATCGGCGGCGGTCATTTTACCGCTATTAGTTAAAACCGTTTCTTTAACATTTTCATTTGTAGCGCCGCCTACAGAATAATTGTATGCAAAAAAAGCGGTTGAGCTGGAAAATGAAATTATAGAATTTGCATTATTTACAATCGCCCCGCTATTTGCCGCCTCACCTAAAGAGACATTGCTTGTGACGCTCAGCGAAGTAAATTTAAAATCAAGCCTTGCATTATCGCTTAAATAAATCGCACTTGCGCTTTTTGCTTGATTGCTTGAAAAAGAAATCGCACTTGCGCTGGATGCAAAAATGCCATTGACGCCGATATAGACGCCTCCCCCAGAATTACTTGCAAAGTTATTTAAAAAATTTATAGTGGATTTATTAAAGGTGATATTTAGTCCCGAAATCCCCCCGCCGTCATAACTTGAATTTGCGATAAATGTTGCAGAGGAATATTGAAAAGTCAAAAGTCCTTTTGATGTGATAATTGAATTTTGGGAAAAATTTTGAGGAGAGAAATTATTTATAAATACCAGATTTGTAAAAGTTGAAAAAGTTAAATTATAATTATTTGCAAGCAATGATTTATTGGAGTTTGAGACAATTAGGGAGTAGGGCAAAGCGGCGGCATCATTGATGCCGACAATAATTTTATTTGCTTTTAAATTGATATCATTTGCGCTCGGGAATGCGCCGCTAAGATCAGAATCTAAAATAAAAGGAGTAGTAACATTATTTTGGAGATAATTTAAAAAATCGTCAAAATTTTGAGTTTGGGCAATTGCCGTTTTAGGCGTAAATATAAAATATAAATACAAAAATAAAATTAGAAATATTCTTTTTATGCAGTTCATAACAGCATCCTCTTTTAGCGCTAAACCTTAAAAATATATAAAACAATTTTTAACTTGGCATAAAAAATGCCCATTTTCCCAAAGAGAAAATGAGCATTTTTATGTATATAAAGTTTAGGCAGGAGAAGTGAAAATTGAACGCGCAATTAATAAGTTACAATATATAAATATAAATGCGCCATAGTATTTCTTATTCTTAAAACATGAAAAATTCTATCGCGCAAATAATACGCAAGTTTCTTTTTAAGGAAGTTAAAAAGCTATTATAAAATGCAAAAATCAACTTGTCAAGTTTTACACAATTGTTGATAG
>JAITCX010000083.1 GCA_031282945.1 Elusimicrobiota bacterium | reverse complement strand
GGACGGCGATATTCTCTCGCAGGTTAAAGCGATAGACAAAAATCCTGAGGTTATTATTGCTACCAAAATGGGAATAGGCATAAGATTTAATGAAAGCGATGTGCGGGCAATCGGCAGAGCTGGAAAAGGCGTCAACGGCATTTCGCTTGAAAAAGGCGACGAGGTTATTGGAATGGAAGTGCTCTCGCCCAAAGATATATTTTTAACTGTGTCGGAAAATGGTTATGGCAAGAGAACGGAAGTCGGAAAATACCGCTTGCAAAAACGCGCCGGCCGCGGCGTCATAAATATGCAGACTACCGAGCGAAATGGAAATATAGTCGGCATTAAAAAAGCCAATAAGGGCGAGGAAGTTATGATAATGACGCAAAACGGCATAACTATAAGAATGAATGTGGACGGCATTTCTGTGATAGGCAGAAACACGCAAGGAGTGCGGCTGGTTAAACTCGGCGAGGGCGATAAAGTTGTTGCAATCGCAAGCGTCATAAAAGACGATGAAGCCGAACAAAAAGTCGACATTCCCAAAAATGAGGATAAAGAATAAATTGAGCTGTAGTCTGGCTGGGGCTAGAATATGCTAAATTGGAAAAAGAATGCCGCTCTGTTTATTGCCGGTCAAGCCTTATCATTTTTTGGGACAATGGTTGTGGGGCATGCAATTACATGGCATATAACCCTCAAAACTCATTCCGGGCAAATGATGGCATTGTTTACCGCCGCCGCATTTTTGCCGATGCTTTTTGTTTCGCCTTTCGGCGGCGTTTGGGCGGACAGATACAACCGCAAATACATAATAAATATATCTGACGGCGCTGTGGCTTTTGTGAGTTTGATTGCCGCTTTATTTCTCATGGCAGGCATAGACAGCGCCGCCATTTTATTGTTTTGTTCAATAATGCGATCGCTTGGACAGGGAGTGCAGTCCCCTGCGGTCGGCGCATTTATCGCCGACATCGTCCCCCAAGAAAACTTAATAAAAGTAAACGGCATACAAAATAGCATATTTTCATTTGTGACCTTGACCGCCCCGATGTTGAGCGCGGCGATGATGATTTCTGTGCCGCTTTCAACTTTATTTTTCTTGGATGTTTCCACTGCCGCTGTGGGCATAAGCATAGTTGCATTTTTTGTGAAAACTCCCTCTAAAATACAAGACGTCAAAAGCATAAAATCTATGTCATATTTTCAAGATGTCAAAGACAGTTTGCGATATGTTAAAGAACATAATTATATTTTTAAGTTGATAATTATTTCTGCATTTTTTATGTTTTTATGCGCACCCGTTATGTTTTTAACGCCTTTGCAAGTCATACGAAATTTTGGCGACAGCATATGGCGGTTGTCGGCGGCGGAAATTGTTTTTTCTGTCGGCACAATGGCAGGCGGGATTTTGATTGGCATCTGGGGCGGCTTTAAAAACCGCATTTATACTATGGCTTTTTCTTGCGGGCTTTGCGGATTTTTATGTATAGGTTTAGGAGCGGTTGGAAATTTTATAGCCTATCTTATTGTGATGGCGGCAGGCGGTCTAATAATTCAATTTTACAATGCCCCGTTTATGACGCTGGTGCAAACGGAAGTAGACCCAAAATTTCTGGGCAGAGTTTTAGCCGTTTTTTCAACAACCGCTAGCGCAATAATGCCGCTTGGGATGGCAGTTTTTGGACCCCTTGCGGATTTTGTTTCAATAGATATGCTGCTTATCGTTACGGGAATTATTATTGTTTTTTTGTGCCTGCCAATGTTAGCAAGCAAGACGCTTGTGCAAATAGGAGTAAATTATTTAAAACGCGCCGCTAAATCAGCGCAATAATTTATTGTAAGTTTGATCTGACATTTAAGCGCAAAAATAAAAAACGTTAATTGGATAAAAATAAAGGTGTAAAAGTAAAATGAAAAATGAAATTCTAAAAGTTGGGTTGGATATTGGCTCTACGACTGTTAAATTGGCGGTATTAAATCAAGAAAATAAAACGATATATTGTAAATATAAAAGACATCAATTGGATCTATTAAACACAGTGATTTCTTTGATTGACGAAGCTCCGCCAGAAATTTTGGAGGCGCCGATTTCCGTTTGCGCAACGGGGTCGGGAGCGATAAGCATTTCTCAAAAAGCGCAAATCCATTTTGAGCAAGAAGTTGTGGTCTGTTCTAAAGCGATAAGAGAATTTTTGCCTCAGACGGATGCCGCCATAGAGTTGGGCGGCGAGGATGCAAAGATAACTTTTTTTGACAATTCTTCAATAGATCAGCGAATGAACGAAACCTGCGCCGGTGGCACAGGCGCTTTTATAGATCAAATGGCGCAGATGTTAAAAACCGATGCGCAAGGGATCAATGAACTTGCAAAAAAACATAAAACTATTTATCCAATTGCCGCCCGCTGCGGAGTTTTTGCAAAGACCGACATTCTGCCGCTTTTAAATGAAGGCGCCGCTAAAGAGGATATTGCCGCCAGTATCTTGCAGGCCGTTGTAAATCAAACGCTCGGCGGACTTGCCCGCGGCACAACCATAAAAGGCAATATTGCTTTTTTGGGCGGCCCGCTTTTCTTTTTATCAGAGCTCAAAAACGCCTTCATAAAATCTTTAAAACTCAAGGATGAAAATATATTGTTTCCTGAAAATGCGCATTTTTTTGTAGCTTTCGGCGCGGCATTAACTTCCACCCTCTCCCCCCATCCGCCCACCACTCTTTTAAAATTAAAAGAAAAAATTTCATCTTTAAACGGAAAAATAAAATTGCAAACCGCCGAGGATTTAGCCCCTCTGTTTTATACAAAATTTGAAAAAGAGGAATTTTTAAACCGCCACAATAAAATGCGCGCAAAAAGAATCAATTTTGAAGATGTAAAAGGCGAATTATTCTTGGGCATTGATGCCGGCTCAACCACCACTAAAGCTGTTTTAATAAATGCGCAAAAAGAAATCGCCTATTCTTTTTATGGACCCAATAATGGAAATCCATTAGAGAGCGTCATAAATGTTTTAAAAGAAATTTATGCCCAAATGCCGATAGAAGCGCATATAGCTGGCGCATGCGTGACAGGTTACGGCGAGGCTTTGATAAAAGCGGCTCTTGGATTTGACGAGGGAGAAGTTGAAACTATTGCGCATTATAAAGGCGCTCGTTATTTTGAGCCGAATGTTTCTTTTATTTTGGATATCGGCGGTCAAGATATGAAATGCATTTATGTAAAAAACGGTTTGATAGAAAAAATAATTTTAAATGAAGCTTGTTCCTCAGGGTGCGGTTCGTTTATAGAAAATTTTGCTAAATCTTTAAATTATAGCGTGAAAGATTTTGCGGCGCTGGCATTGGATTCCCAAAAACCAGTAGACCTTGGATCAAGATGTACGGTGTTTATGAACTCAAAAATTAAGCAATCGCAAAAAGAGGGCGCAAGCGCCGCCGACATTGCGGCAGGGTTGGATTATTCGGTGATAAAAAATGCCCTCTATAAAGTTATAAAAATTTCTAGTCCCGAAGAATTGGGCAAACATATTGTGGTGAGCGGCGGCACATTTTTTAATGACGGAATTTTGCGGGCATGCGAAATTTTGCTGGACGCAAATGTCGTCCGTCCCGACATAACGGGATTGATGGGCGCTTTCGGCGCAAGTCTTATTGCACGACAAAATAAGCCGTCCATGACTTCGCTGATAAGCAAAGAAAAACTAGAAAAATTTTCTTGCAAAACTAGAAATACGAGGTGCAAAGGGTGTCAAAATAAATGTCTATTAAATATTGCGGTTTTTGGAGACGGCAAAACTTTTATTTCGGGCAATAGATGCGAAAACGCTTTAAAAGATAAAAAGACCTCAAACTTCGCTTTTAATATGTTTGACTATAAATATAAAAGGCTTTTTGATTTTTATAAACCTTTGGAAATTTCTAAAGCGCCCCGAGGAGAAATCGGCATTCCGCGCGTTTTAAATATGTATGAAAACTATCCTTTTTGGTTTGCGTTTTTTACAAGTTTAGGGTTTAGAGTTGTTCTATCGGATATGTCGTCAAATGATATTTTTAATACGGGGCTTGAGAGCATCCCGTCCCAAACCGTTTGTTTTCCTGCAAAAATGGCGCATGGGCATATTCTCAATTTAGTAAATAAAAACATCAAAACAATTTTCTATCCCTGCATACCTTTTGAACAGCAAGAATTTAAAGATGCCCATAATCATTATAACTGCCCTGTGGTGGGAAGTTATCCTGAAGTGGTGCGTTTAAATATGAATATTTTGCAGGAAAAAAATATAAATTTCTTGCAGCCTTTTTTGCCTTTTGACGACACAAAACGCTTGATATTTAGATTAAACAAAGAATTGAAAAGCTATAAAATTTCTAAAAAAGCATTGATCCTTGCGGTGTTAAAGGGGCGCGCCGCACAGAGTCTTTTTAAAAAAGATATCAGGAAAATGGGGGCGCTGCAAATAAAGAAAATTAAAGCGGGGGGCGTTCCTGCGATAATTTTGGCTGGACGGCCTTATCATGTAGATCCCGCTATAAATCATGGGATTGCGGATTTAATTGCAGGTCAAGGAATGATAGTTTTGAGCGAGGATTCCATTGCGCATTTGTCAGGATTATTGCCGTCAATAAATTTTGTGGATCAGTGGACATATCATTCCAGACTTTACCGCGCCGCCAATTTGGCAACGCAAATAGAGAGTTTGGAGTTGGTGCAGTTAAATAGTTTCGGGTGCGGTTTGGATGCCATAACCACCGAACAAACTGAGGAGATTTTGTCAAAAGCGGGCAAAATTTATACGGTTTTAAAAATTGACGAGGGCGCAAATTTAGGGGCTATAAAAATTAGAATAAGATCGCTGCTTGCCGCCATAAAAGAAAGAAAAGGGTTGAAATTTAAAGGCGGGGTTTTTGCGCCGCTGCAAACGGCGGAATTTACAAAAGAGATGCGATCCACCCATACAATTTTATGTCCGCAAATGTCGCCCATACATTTTAAAATGGCCGGCGCGATGATGAGAAAACATGGGATAAATTTGGAAGTTTTGCCAAAGGTCAGCAAAAAAGATATGGAGGAAGGTTTGAGATATGTAAACAATGATGCGTGTTATCCTACTATAGTTGTGGTGGGGCAATTGATAAACGCTTTGAAATCCGGTAAATATGATTTGACAAAAACAGCGATGATAATCAGCCAAACCGGCGGCGGCTGCCGAGCTACAAATTATGCGGCTTTTTTGAGGCGGGCGGCGCAGAAAGCGGGGTTTAACAATGTGCCTGTTTTAGTTTTAGGCGTTACCAATTCCACAACTAAATCGGGTTTTGAGTTTTCGTATAAACTTATAAAAGATTCCGCTTTGGTTTTATTGTATGGAGATTTGCTAATGCGTTTGTCCAATAGAATGCGCCCGTATGAAATAAATTCAGGCCAGACTGACGATTTGGTTGAGAAATGGATTTTGTATTTATCGGCTAGAATTGGAAAGACTTATTTGTTTGAGTTTAGAAATACCGTTAAAAAAATTATAAAAGAGTTTGACAGAATTCCAATAAAAAAAGTCAATAAACCGCGCGTAGGGGTGGTTGGGGAAATTTTAGTGAAGTTCCATCCCGATGCAAATAATAATTTAGTCAAAGTTTTGGAAGCGGAAGGGGCGGAAGCGATAGTGCCTGATATGACGGACTTTTTGATTTATTGTATGCTAGACGATGTCTATAAACATAAATATTTGGCGGGTTCGCTTAAGGCGCGCGTAATTTCTAGTTTGGCTATACATTTTATAGAGTATCAGCGTTCTAAGATCAGGCATTTCCTCAAAAAGAGCAAGAATTTCTCCTCGTATGAGCGCACCAAAGGTCTTGCGAAAAAAGTTTCGGAGATTGTGTCGGTATGCAATCAAACGGGCGAGGGTTGGCTTTTGACGGCGGAGATGTTGGAGTTGATTGAGGACGGCGTAGGAAATATTGTCTGCGTTCAACCTTTTGGGTGTTTGCCAAACCACATAACCGGTAAAGGGGTGATGAAGGAATTGAAACGGCGTTATAAAAATACAAATATTGTGGCGCTGGATTATGATCCCGGCGCAAGCGAGGTCAATCAAATAAATAGAATTAAACTTATGATGAGCGTGGCGAAAGAAACGCAAAAAATTTGATATAATATAATGATAATCCTAAATCATAAAGATATTCTCGTTGGGGCTATAGTATAACGGGAGAACGCGTCGTTCGCAACGACGAGGTGCGGGTTCAATTCCCGCTAGCTCCATTTCTTGCGCTTTTGTAAAAAAGCGTTGGAAATTATTTCTCTTTTGCCAAAAGAGAAACAGAAAA
>JAITCX010000054.1 GCA_031282945.1 Elusimicrobiota bacterium | reverse complement strand
CTCCCTCAAGCCACTCATTTTTTAGAATTATGCAAAATTGGACAAATCTCAGCTTGACAAATTTAACCGTCACAAAAGCTTATACCCAAAGTTCAGGGTCGGTTTTATTTATTGCTGACAATGTAGGTTTCTCCTCTGCAAATTTCAATAATATAATTTTATCTAAAAATCAAAGTTATGCAGGCGGGGCTATTTATGCGCAAAACAATACCAATGCTTTAATTTTTTATGGAACATCTTTTCTGCAAAATGTTGCGGCAAGTTCCGGCGGGGCGGTTTATTTAAAAGATACATTTGCGCTATTGCAGCGCGAAATAAAATTTTCAACTAATATTGCAGGTTCTGACGGAGGCGCAATTTTTGCGCTAGATTCAAATCTTTCTTTTTACGACACTCAAAATGCAGGATTTTTCTTAAATATTTCATCAGGCTCAGGCGGTGCAATTTTTGCGCAAGGCTCGTCTGTAAATTTTAGAGATGCAGTCAGTTTCATAGACAATATTGCATTAAGTTCTGGCGGGGCTGTGTTTTTAGAAAACTCGCTTTTAAATTTTAATAGCGATGTAACTTTAAATAATAATTCGGCGCAATATGCAGGCGGCGCGCTTTTTGTTCAAAACTCAAGCCTCAATTTTGCGCGCTCGGCAAATTTTAATGCAAATAAATCCACGGGATCGGGCGGCGCAATTTATTTGGAAAATGTAAATGTGAATTTTATGCAGTCGGCGGTTTTTATAGCAAATGAAAGCGACGCGCCAGGGGGCGCATTGTTTGGAGTAAACTTGACTAGCTCCACCCTTTTTGGCTCAACTTTTGAGGCGAGGTTAAATAAATCTGGCGGCTCGGGCGGAGCATTATTTATAGACAATGCAATTTTAGAGTTTAACTCAAATGTAACGCTTACCAGTAACAGCGCCCAAGGCGCGGGCGGGGCTTTTGATTTTACAAATACAACAGTTACATTTAAATCAGGCGTAGAATCCACCTCCAACAGCGCTTATGGTTTGGGCGGAGCTTTCAATATTTCTTATTCCAGCATTGCATTTTTAGGGAGCGCAAATTTTCGTTTTAATGTTTCAACTGCTGCCGGCGGGGCAATAAATTTTGAAGATTCTTTTGTCCAAACCCGTTCCATAACTTTTGAGCAAAACAAATCTTTTGACGGCTCAGGCGGCGCTGTAAATGTGGTAAGAAGCAGTATCAATGTTTTAGATTCCATAACATTTAGAGGCAATTCCTCAGGCGGTTCAGGCGGCGGTTTAAATTTATTGGATTCTTATTTAGGAGTTTTGGAAGCGGGGCGCAATCTCACCTTTGAACATAATACTTCAACGGGCGGCTCAGGCGGCGGTTTTAATATGTTAAATTCTACGGCGGTTTTTGAGGGCGGATTATATTTTACATCTAATAGCGCGGACGCAAACGGCGGCGGCTTTAGCGTTAAGTTTTCGTCTGTATATTTTTCCACACGCGTTACGGAAATTACTTTCAGGTATAATCTCAGCGGCAGTTCCGGGGGGGCTTTGAGCGTTGAGCAATCCGAAATTTTCTTTGATGCGCAGTTTCAAAATTTAAATATAAACTTTGAAGGCAATATCTCCTCAGGCGTTGGCGGGGCGGTTTATGCCGCAGACTCAGGGTTTTATTTTAGTTCCTATACTAATGTTACATTTAAAGATAATGTCTCAGGCGGATCCGGCACAGCGGTTTATTTGGAGAGATCCAGCATGGTCTTTAATGCAAATACAAGTTTTGCAGACAATAAATCTACGGACGTTTTTTCTTTGATCTTTTTAGATGCGTCAATGATGATTTTTAACGGGAATGTAGATTTTACGGGCAGCGCTTCAACCACTTCGCAAGGGATTGCTTTTCATGCAATAAACGGGAGTTCGGTTGCCATTTTGGGTCAGAGCGTCTCATTTAATTATTTTGCTTCCACCGGCGCGGGATACGGCATAAATGTCGGTTTTTTTGACGAAACTTCCGAGATCTATATTGCAACTTATACAAAAATTTCAGCTCTTGGAAACATTGCAAAAACCAGCGGCGGTTTTTTGAGTTATGGCGGGGAGGATGGGCTTGATCAAAAAGTTTTTGATATAGAATTAATTCTCACTTCAAACACCGCTCCCTCAGGCGGCGCATTTTATGTAGACAATAATAAGACATTAGTTTTTACCAAAGATCTTACGCTCTATTATAATGAATCTATAGCGGAAGATTCTAAAGGCGGAGCGATAACGCTTGGCCAAAATGCAAAAGTAGATTTGTCTAGCATACAAGTTACGGCGGTGGGAAATGTTGCGGGGCAAGGCGGCTTTTTATATTTAGACAATACATTTATGCCCTTTAATAAAAATTTGACTTTAGCTCAAAACCGCGCCAGAACAAACGGCGGGGCATTCGCTTTGTCTGTCAGCACATTGCTTTTTAACGGGTCGGCTTTTTCTTTGGATTCAAATGAAGCGAAAAAATCAGGCGGGGCGGTTTTCTCGTCGTATTCATATTATAGATCCGTCTCTGATCAACAAGATTCTTTTTCAAACAATAAAGTTACGGCAGGCCAAGGCGGCGCAATATTTTCTGTGGGATCGGTTTGGGATTTTGAAAGCGAGCAAACTGTTTTTAGCGCCAATTCAGCGTCCAGTCATGGCGGAGCAATTTATGCCGACAATTCTTTTATGAAATTTGAGTATATGCAGGCTTGGTTTGGCGAAAACAAAAGTACCAATGGATCGGGCGCGGCAATGTTTATAAAAAATTCTACAATTGTTTTTAATAATTCTAACCGCACAGTTTTTTATGCAAGCCAAGCTAAAGGATCGGGCGGGGCGATTTATGCCGACAATTCACTTTTTATATTAAATAGCGAAGTAACTTATTTTCAATCCAATACCTCTAACGGTCAAGGCGGCGCGATTTATGCCACCAATGGATCCAGCATTGTTTTGATAAATACAAATTTAGATTATAACCGCTCGGATCGGGAAGGCGGAGCGGCCTATGTGGATAGGGGAGCGTCTTTAAATTTTATCGTTGGACCAAATAAAGCTATGGAAATAAACGGAAACGGCGCCGGCAGCGTAAATTTATTGGGTCAGCATTATTCCAATATTTTAAACGGCATCCATTTGGGAAATGGGGGAACAGTCAATTTTTCTTTAGAGGGCGTAAATTCCATAGCTCATATTGTAGACACGGTTTCGCATGAAGGTTCTAGTTCTTTTAATGTCTATGGAAAAGGCAAAATGTATGTATATTTAGGTATGGATGTAGACAGGTTAAATATAACCGACACGGTAAATTTTTCGCTCCAGCAAGGCGCGATGGCGCAGGCAAATCAAATTTCTATTACTTCACATGCCGTTTTAACTTTTAATTCATATTCGCGTCTTAATGTTACTAGCGCGGAAGGGTTAAATTTAAGAGATAATACAACTCTTGCAATGAACATGGGCTCGGCAATTTATGCAAAAGTAAATGTGGGTCCCAATGCAATTTTGACTTTGCAAAACAATGGATATGATGTTGTTTCAATAAGCGAGTTAAATGTTGAGGGGCTTGTAAAACTGGAATCTTTTGCGGGAAATTTAAACGATCAAATTATTGTAGAAAAAGGCATAACTTTCCAACCGGGTTCAAAGTTGAGCATTACCAATATGGATTTGGCTGGGACGCATTATAGAAGGATGTATTATGTTTTGGCGCGATCTGTTGGAGAAATGCAGGGATCGCCCGCGATAGAATTTAATGGGATGTTGATGACGCCTCCCACTTTTGCAGATTATGCAAGTTTTCAAAAATCGGCTCCCGAACAAAATGCGGCGGGGCTTACCAGTATTGCGGCGGCCGCGCCCGTAACGGCTCCCAGACAATCGGATGTCTATACCAACTATACAATTTTGCGCGACAGCGATATCATAGACGGCGCCAACAGTTTAATTTTGGTTTTTGACGGCAATCCCTTTTATTTGCAGACGGATTTTGAGGAGACGGGAAATAGTTTTAATGAAAGAAGCGTGGGGCGCGCTTTGGATAAAGCGTCAACGGCTTTGGGACCGTCGAAGCTAGACTATATGATAAATCAAATGTTTTACATGAATAATGACGATATACAATTATTATTGCGCGATATCGCTCCGTATTTTACGATGAATATTTTCTTAAGCCAAACGATGGACAATTCCCGCAATGATGTTTACAACCGCTTATATAGGCATACTGAATATGATGGCAATATTGAGACTTGGGGTCGGGCGCAAGGGGCTTTAATTGAATACGGCATAGATGAAAATTCGCCCGCTAAGTTTAGAAATATTGTAGGCGGGATGATTTTTGGATTGGAAAAATATAGCGCAAACTCAGATGCGACTTTTGGGTTTGTGGGCAAATACAATACCAATTCTATTGTGCAGGGTCAAAATAATGCCAGCATTAATTTATATTCGCTTGGACTTTATACTGGAATTTTCAGAGGAGACTCGGATTTAAGGCTTATGATTTCAGGCGGTCTAAATACAAATGAAACTCATAGAAGCATAGAGGCGATGGGCAAGGTTGCAGACGCCGCTTTTGACAGTTATATGGGAACGGCGGACTTGGAGTTTGGCAGAAGTTTTGACTATTGGATTGAAAATTATATTTTTAGACCCTATATCGGCGCCTATGCAAATACCATAACAATCGATAAAATTGAGGAAAAAAATGCGGATGTTTTTAGCATTAGATATAATCCAAACACTTTTGTGAGGTCGGCTTTGAGAGGCGGAGTGGGGATGTACGGCGGCGATGAGTTTTTTGCTTGGAATGTAATTGTGGGAATTGATTATGTATATATGGGAAATTATGCAGAACTTGAAGGGCGTTTCAGTCAAGATTCTGAGGAATCCTTTAGTTTTAGGAGCGTTGATATCGGCCGCATACTTTACAATTTCACTTTAAATTTGAACTATTCTGCAACAGACCGCATTTCGCTGTTTTTAAGCTTGAATTATTCGGCGGCCTCGCGGTATGAAATTTATTC
>JAITCX010000232.1 GCA_031282945.1 Elusimicrobiota bacterium | reverse complement strand
CATTAGACAAAATAAATAAATTGTTGTATAATTATTTTCTTTATTACACTAAAATTGCCAACGTAGCTCAGCTGGTAGAGCAGCGGTTTTGTAAACCGCAGGTCGTAGGTTCAAACCCTATCGTTGGCTTTTTAACCTGCCTAACCGCTTTCAAAAAATCTAACCCGCTGGTTCATTTCAAACGTTAGTTCCCACTTTGCAAAATATAAAGTTGGAAGTTTTTTAATTTTAATCTATAATAGGGGATTGTTGTGTCAGTTAAAAATAAAGTTATAACGGTTAAGGCGGAAAAAATTGTTTTTGGAGCAAAAACTCTATGCAGATGCGAGGATGGATTAGCATTGTTTTGCGAGGGGCTTTTGCCAGATGAAACAGCTGAAGTTCTGGTTACAAAAGATAAAAAAAGTTTTAGAGAAGGACTGCTAGAAAATATTCTTAGCGCCTCCCCAAAAAGAATACAACCAAAATGCGATTTATTCGGTTCATGCGGCGGTTGTAGTTTTGAATATACAAACTATGAAAATCAGCTTTTTTTTAAACAAACTTATTTACAAGAACTTTTATCTCAATTAAATATCGAGGTTTTGCCCATAAAAGAAAGTCCTGCAATTTGGAATTATAGAAATAAAATGGAGTTTAGTTTTTTTAATAATTGCGGAAAAACTGATTTAGGCTTACATCAAAAAGAAAGTTTTAATAAATACGTGAGCGTTAAGAAATGTTTAATTTGCGAAGAAGTTTTCGGCGATATTTTAGAGGCAGTGCGAAATTTTGCGCAAGAAAATAATTTAAGCGCATATGATAATAAAACGCATATTGGTTTTTTACGCCATTTGGTTTTAAGGAAAGCGCAAAACAATAATCAAGTTCTTGTCAATATTGTAACCGCTCCTGACCCAAAAGCTGAGATATTAATGCAGAAATTACAAAAAATATTAAGCGTTTATGCCGATTGCATTTTCTGGACGCAAAATGGAAAAATTTCAGATGCCGTAAAAGTTGATAAAATTTGCGCTTTAACGCAAAAAGAATATATCATAGAAAAGTTAAAAATTGCGGGTAAAGAATATAATTTTGCAATTTCTCCCCTCTCATTTTTTCAAACAAATTCTAGAGCGACCGAAATTCTCTATAGCGCTATTTTGGAACTTTTAGCGCCTACAAAAAATGATATCGTTCTTGATTTATTTTGCGGAACTGGAGCCATCGGCATTACAATTGCACAAAAAGTAAAACAAGTTTTTGGCGTTGAAATCAATCCGCAAGCAATAGAAAATGCAAAACAAAATGCTAAATTAAATAATATTTCAAATATTGCTTTTGAATGCGCCGACATACAAAAATGGGCGAAAAATGCAAACATAAACTTTACAAGCATTGTAGTTGATCCACCCCGCGCAGGGCTTAGCGGAGATACCATAAAGTTTCTTTTAAAAAGCAATGCAGAAAAAATAATTTATGTTTCCTGCAATCCGTCCACTTTAACAAGAGATTTGAAAGATTTTATTAGTATTTATAAAATAAAAAAAATTGTGCCGGTAGATATGTTTGCGCAAACTTTTCATGTTGAGTGTATAGCTTTATTAGAGAAAATATAATAACTTGCAGATTAAAACTGCAGTTTATTTTGATCAAATTTTTATAAGCGAGGGGAAAAATGTTACCAGACATCAAGTATGAAATCGTAAGAAACATCGGAGTGCTTTCCGTGACAAAAAGCGGTTGGAAAAAAGAAGTTAAAATTATCAAGTGGATTAGCAACAACAAAGAGAATATTCCAAAAATTGATATTCGCGATTGGTCTCCCGATGGAACAAAAATGGGGAAGGGTATAACGCTTGACAGAGAGGAAGCCGCAAAACTTATAGACCTACTAAAAGAAGCGGGAATTCAATTGTCCGAAATTATTAGATACTAAATATTTCGCCAGCTCTTTTAGGGGTTGGCGAGATTGCATAGATAATATAATTTTTTGGATTTTTGAAGAGTAATATAATTAATACTGCCGAATTAAATGAATTAATTTCCCAAGTATTTTACAATCGCAAGCATTAATATGAATAGGCGGATATTCTGGATTTGAAGACGCTAAACAAATTTTTGCATCTAAAAGTTTACTATAGATTTTTATAGCGGCCTCGTCTCCAATCATTGCCACAACAATATCTCCATTTGAAACAAGCGAATCCTTTGAAACAACTATTGTATCCCCCTCCAAAATTCCTGAAGGCTGCATGCTATCGCCTCTAACTTTTAGGGCAAAACATTCTCTATTTCTAATAATATCCCCATCTACATAAATATGTTCCCCCATATCCTCAGTCGGTTCAAGAAATATTCCCGCATGAACGCTTCCAAAAATTGCAATGGGAACAAGTTTTTTGAAATGCGTAAGCTCTATTCCTCTAGCGCAAGATTCCTTTTTATTTATAGCGCCTTTGCGCTCTAAAATTTTTATGTATTTCTGCACAGGTCCAATAGTAATATTAAAATGCGCCGCTATTTCGCGAAGGGTCGGCATATTAGAATTTTGTAGACGGTAATCCTGAATAAAATCAAGTATTTTTTGTTGTTTTGCAGAAAGTTTTATCATTACTAATGCTCCGATGAAAGTAAATATAAGCAGAAAACCCGAAAGCAGACTAA
>JAITCX010000221.1 GCA_031282945.1 Elusimicrobiota bacterium | reverse complement strand
GCTACCTTTTGATTTTGCGGCGCCGCGCTTGCGAAAATTTTTTTCGCCCCCGCGCCGACTCTACTCTTGACGTGACAGACAGCAGTCTGTTCTGCCACGCCCGCGTGGGTGAGGGCAAGGAAACTTCCAGTTTCCTTGCCCTCTTGGCGAAAAAAAATTTCTCGCATAGCAGCGCTTACGCTCCGCTACGCCGCAAAACCAAAAGAGCGCGGAGAAAGGTACGACAAAGACAAAGACAAAGACAAAATAATAAAAAAATCTCGCATAACACGGCGCGTCCGCTACGCCGCAAAATCAAAAGAGCGCGGGCGAGAGCACGACACGGCAAAGACAAAGACAACAACGCCAACG
Organism: Elusimicrobiota bacterium; assembly: GCA_031282945.1. Taxonomy (GTDB): domain Bacteria; phylum Elusimicrobiota; class Endomicrobiia; order Endomicrobiales; family Endomicrobiaceae; genus JAITCX01. The sequence continues at coordinate 2,690 of JAITCX010000221.1, read as the reverse complement.
GCAAAACAATTCCTGTCCAAAATCATTTTTTCAAACTATTCAATTTTATTTTCAAACTTCAATCTTTTTGGCTTTTCTCTACAATCTAAATTTCATATGGCGCCGCTAAATTGACCATTTTTTTTGCCCGCTCTATCTCTCAACAGCCACAACATTCCTCTCGTAAGTGTCTTTCAAAATTGTAAATTTTTTCTTATAGTCTCATCTCAACAACTCCCATCCCAAAAATTATTTTTTGAAATTATTTATTTTTTACTATAAGCTTCGACTTTTTCTAGCTTTTCCATACAATCTAAATTTTACCGATCACTGCTAGCTCTGGGGCTTGTTGCGCCCAAACAGCATGGCGCAAATCTTTTAAAAACTCGCTCTCTAAAGTTTAGATTTTTGTCTTGCACAATAAAACCAATTTCTTAAATCAAAATAAAAGCCCGCGCCATTAGTCAGAGAGTTTTTAAAAGGGGAAGGCGGCGGCGAAAGCCGCCGCCTTCCCAAGCCCCCCTAGAAAAAGTTTATTCTTTAATTTGCGCAAAAAAATTTGCCGCCGCTTAGTTTGCTATAATAATATATCAATCCTATAAAGTTTAGGCTTATCAAGTTTTTTTGCTTAGCGGATGAAACTTTGCAAGGCTAAAAAATTTTGACACATGCTCTCTAATTTGATATTTTAAACTCTATGAAAAAAGACATCATCGCAGTTTATCCCGGCAGTTTTGACCCTCTCACAAACGCTCATTTAGACATTATTTCCCGCGCCGCAAAACTATTTTCTGTTTTAATTGTGGCTGTGGCGGAAAATCCAAATAAGAAACATTTATTTTCAATGTCTGAGCGCGTATCCATGATTGAAAGTTCCGCCAATATTGCCAATGTAAAAGTTACATTTTTTACGGGTTTGTTGGCGGATTTTTTTGTAAGCGTGCAAGCGGACGTTTTAATCCGCGGACTTAGAGCGGTTTCCGATTTTGAATACGAATTCCAAATGGCTTTGATGAACAGAAACCTAAACGCTAAAATTGAAACTATATTTTTAATGCCCGATCAGGCCTACACTTTTCTATCCTCTAGCATGCTCAAAGAAATTGCAATGTTGGGAGCCGACATTAAAGATTTTGTCCCCCATTGCGTTGAAGAAAAACTAAAAGAAATTTCCATTTCTAAAAAATAACTTATAAAAACAGGGGCGTCATGAACATAATAATTTTGCTTATTATGGCTTTTGTTTTAATTTATGCAAGCATTGAGGATTATAAAACTAGACTCGTTTTGCCTGCTTTTGTAATAATAATATTTCTATGCGCCGCCGCGCTATTATGCATAAAAATTTTCATCCAAAAAGCGGACATCTTTTATGCCTTTTTTGATTTTTTTGCCGGCGCCGTGGTGGGCGGCGGGTTCCTTTTTATAATGGCTTTAATTGGAAAACTGCTTTTAAAAAAAGAAACTCTCGGCGGGGGAGACATAAAATTAATGTTGGCTGTGGGGGCGGCTCTGGGACCGCAAAGAGCGGTAATTTCATTAATTTTTGCTTTTATTTTAGCCTGTATTTTTGGACTTGCCCTCATACTCTTAAAAAAAATAAGTCTTAAAAGTTATATGCCTTTTGTGCCTTTTATTTGTATTGGAGTTTTAACAGCTATGTTTTTGCCAAATAAAATTATAGATATTATTATGCTATATATAATTTAATTCTTAGGAGTCAATATGCTAAAAAAACATTTTTTTAAAATACTTTTGGGGTGTTTAATAAGCGCCTTTTTAATTTATTTGGCTTTCAAAGACATAGATTTTCCTTCCTTTTTTAGCGCCCTAGCCGACACAAAATACCACATTTTAATTTTTGCAGTTATTTGTATTTGCCTCACTTATATAACTAGAAGTTTGAGGTATTATTTTATTATTTTGCCGATAAAAAAAACTAGGGTTTTTGAAAATTTTCCATATTTAGTTTTAGGTTTTTTCATGAATAATGTGGTGCCGTTGAGGTTGGGCGAATTGGTGAGGGCAAAAATTACAGGCGAGAGGCTTGGCATTTCAAGGAGCGCCGCTCTTGCGACTGTTGTGGTGGAGAGATTGCTAGACATTGTCGCCTATGTTATATTTTTCTTTTTAATTGCAAATGTTCTGCCTTTTCCTAAAATCGTAAAAGGGAGTTTCATTTTTTGCGCTGTGCTTTTCGGCCTAATGCTTGCCGTATTATTTTTAATTTCTGTCCATGACAAAAAAAGCGTGGTGATTTTATCAAAACTTCCGCTTCCTAAAAAAATTAAAGATTTCGCATTGAGTTTAATCCATAAGTTTATAGCGGGGTTGTTAATTTTAAAAAGCAAAAAAGATTTTTTGCTGGCATTTCTTTTATCTTTTTTAGTTTGGACATTTGAAAGCACAGCTTTGCTTATTGTGGCTTGGGCATGCGGAATTTCTTTATCTTTAGTGGATGGAATTTTTGTTGTAATAATTATCGGCATTTCAGGAATTATCCCAACCGCGCCCGGTTATATTGGGGCTTTTGAATTGGCGGGCATCACCTCTTTAGGCGTTTTAGGAGTTGGGGAAAATTCCGCCGTGGCCTGCATTTTAATTTTCCATGTTTTATCTATATTTACAAATTTTTCTTTGGCGGCGTTTAGCATTATAAAAGAAAAAATATCTTTTTCGGATTTATTTAAATTTGAGGAGATAGGGGAAAA
>JAITCX010000116.1 GCA_031282945.1 Elusimicrobiota bacterium | reverse complement strand
AAATATTCGGGACGATAAATTATTAAATCTGTAATCTCCCTCTTGTCCGAAATTTCCTTAAGCTCCGAAGTTAAAGCGGCAAACTCTACATTAAACGGAATAACAAAACCTTTCACTATATTGTTTGCCGCATTTACCGCTAACCCAAAAGTTAAAATAAAGAAAAATACCCAAATCAAATAATTACGTTTAAAAAAAGTTAAAATTAAATCTAAAATTTTATAAATGCCAAAAATCATAAGCATAGAAACAGCCATTGAAATTGCACAGAGAGTGCGGTAAGTTACCACGCTTTCATTTATCATAAACCTTGGAATAAAAGCGGCAAAAATAAAAAACGGCAATAAAATCATCTTGAGAACTTTGTTTTTTGGACCTATAAAAAACCAACCTGCAATAAACAAAATTTTTCCCATTAAAGTAAAATTTCCAACAATGAAAAAATTATTTAAAATCCGCGTCAAAGGCGTGCTAATAAAAATTTTTAAACTTGTTAAAAAATCCATATTTAAAGCCGACCGCCCAACCGCCTCTTGATTAAATAATAACATTGGCAAAAGTTTTATCATAAAAAGAGCGCTCAGCATTCCCGCCGCCAAAACAATTAAAGGCGGCAAAACCGCTTTTAAAGAAAACTCTCTGTCTGAGAGAAAAAACTCTACAATTAAAACAACTAAAAAACACATGCCCGTTATTTGAGAAAAACCAAAAGAAATAATTATTGCCGCAAGCGCAGCGCTAAAATAAAAATATTTCTTTACCTTATTTGATAAACTCTGCTGCGCCGCCCTAACAAAATAATAAGCTAAAAAAGAAAATAACATTGCAATAGGCAGATTTAATACAACCGTCCATGCAACGCCAACTATTACTGAAGGCAATAACATCAATAAAATAGGTATAAAAATAGTCGGGATTATGCCTTTATCACTATTTTCAAAAACAGCAAAACGTTTTATGATTTTATAGCACACAATGCTGGAAAACAATAATATCAATGTAGAAAATAACCTAATAAATTCTATCGTTTCTATAGTGGGAACAAAAAATAAATTTATAAACCAAAAGAAAAATGAAAGTCCGGGTCTGCCTAAACCAATTTGATTAGACACCAGCCATTTAGCCGCATTGTCTTGCGTGCCCAAAGCAAGCTGCGGCCAATCGTCCAAATAAGCATAAACATTTGTAAAAGCCGGCCAATACGCTAAAAATAAAACAATAGCGTAAAAAATGTAAATGCAAAAATCTCTATGGCCTAAAATAAAATCTATAAATTGGGAAACTAATTTTGGCTGGCTCTCCTTTGCAAAATTAGAAGCGTTTGAAATATCGGAAGTCTTAGTAAAAGATTGAAAATTTGAAGCGTCTGTGCTTTCATTTAAATCATTACTCATAAAAACTCCTCTTATTTACAAAGTCTAAAAATAATTTTCTCAAGCTCATCTACATTTTCAGCGCTCAAATCCGCTCCCGCAAGCTCATCAGCTCCCGCATACCCATACAAAACGGCAATGCTCAACATCCCCACATCCCTCGCCCCCGTAATGTCCGTTTTGGCATCGCCTATCATAACGCATTGCGAAACATCTAGTTTGTGATTCTCTATTAAAAAATTTAGTAAATCAGCTTTGTCTGCACAGGGATTAAAATTTTTTATCTCGCTCGGACTCACAACCGCCTTATATAAACCGTCAAAATACTTGTTCAAAATAATTAGCGCCGAAGCCGTAGGTTTAAAAGTCGCCACAAATACATTTAAATTTCCCTGCGCCATTTTTTTTAATAGTTCCACCATTCCCGGATAGGGTTTAGTTAAACTTAACTCAGCAGTCGTATAATTTTTTCTATAATCCTCAACAATTTTATCGCTCATTTGCCTGCCAGCTTTTCCAAGCAAATGCTCTAAAGTTATTTCTAAAGGCGGTCCGATTTTTATTTTTTCTTTGTCTACAATAAACCCATTGTCCGCTAAAGCCATAGATAAATATTTTCTTATGTCGCCCGCCGTGTCGGCAAGCGTTCCGTCTAAATCAAAAATAAAATTTTTCTTGTTCTGCACTATTGTAAACTCCCGAAATCTATAAAATGCGAAAATATTTTGTTTACATTATTTAATAATGCAATTCTGTTTTTCTTTAAATTCTCCTCCGGACACATCACCATAACCTTCTCAAAAAAATTGTCTATGCTCGGCTTAATGCCAAGAGCAAAATCAAAAACTTTGCCATAATCCTTGCCCGCAATAAATCCCCCCACAACGCTTGTTCCATTTTTTATGCAAGCCGCCAACTCTGTTTCTTGCGGCGTCTCAAAAATAGTTTCATCAAAACTATCCGCTATTTCTATATTTTGTTTTTGCGCTTGCGCTAAAATATTGTTTATCCTTTTAAAAAGCATCGCTATTTGAGAAAAATCCGCCTTCGCTTTAGCCGTTTTCAAAGCTTGCAGCTTTAAAGGCAAATCAGCTAAACTGCTCAATCCCTCTTTTTTGCAAGCGGAAATAATTGCCTTCACATCCTCAACAGAATTCTTTTCTTTTTCCTCTGCAGATAATGCATTATCTAAAAGCAAATTTTCAATTCTCTGCCAAAAAAACGATTCAAGCCTTTGGCCTGCATTTTGACCTTGTTTTAAAGTTTGCGCTTTAGCTTTCACGGAATCAGGCAAAAAATTAAATGCCGAAACTAAAATAGCGCTTAAATTTTTATCGCCGAAATATTCCATCATCAATCTTATAATTCCAATGCTCGCCCGCCTTAAAGCATACGGATCAGCCGAACCCGAAGGCTCTAAACCAACGGCAAAACTGGCAGCCAAAGAATCTATCTTGTCGCTAAGCGCAATGCAAATTGCAAACTCATTATCGGGCAGCGCGCCATAAGCGCTAAGCGGAAAATAATGCTGCCTTATCGCTTGCGAAACTTCCGCGTTCTCCCCTAATTTTTGGGCATAAATCTCGCCAATTATTCCTTGCAGCTCGGGATATTCAAAAACCATTTCGCTTACCAAATCAGCTTTGGCAAGCCAGACCGCTTTTTTCAAATCTTCTTTTTTGCCTTCATCAGCTTTAAATAAATCCCAAAGCATGCAGGAAAGTTTTTCCACCCTCTCCATTTTTTCATAAACTGTCCCAATTTCTTTATTAAAAATTAACCCTTTTAATTTTTCTATATTGGCGCTCAAGCCTTTTTGCAAATCGTTTTTATAAAAAAATTCCGCATCGCTAAGCCGCGCCGCAACAACTTTTTGATAACCTTGTTTAACAATTTCTTGAAACTGCGACAAACCGTTTCTTATGCCGATAAAATAATTTATAATTTGACCCGCATTGTCTGTTACGCTAAAACATTTTTGCGATTTCTTTAAACACACATTTAAAACTTCTTTTGGCAAAGCTAAATATTTTTTGTCAAACCCGCATAAAATTGCCGTTGGATATTCAACTAAAAAAGTTACCTCCTCAAGCAAAGCCCCGTCCTCAACAACTTTGCCGGCATTTGCCACCGCCGCGGCAATAGAATCTTTTATCATCTCTTTTCTTTCATCTTGATCCACAATTACAGATTTGTTTTTTAACTTTAAAAAATATTGATCGGCCTGCGAAATTGAAATTTTAGATTGCGGTAAACTTCTCAAACCAAATGTCTGATTGGAACTTTTTACATCCGCAATTTGAAACCTCACAATGCGTTTATCATATACCGCCAGAATGCTCCTTATGGGACGCGCAAACCTAAACCCGCTTTGCTCCCAAACCATGGTTTTGGCAAAAGAAATATTGGATATTATTTGCGGAAAAATCTTTTCCAAAATCTTTGAAGTTTTTACGCCTTTTACATTTTTTATATAAGCTAAATATACCCCTTTGTCTGTTTGCTTTTGACTTAAATGTTCAGGCAAAATACCATATTTATTTGCAAAACCTTTTGCGCTCTGCGTGAAATTTCCATTTGCGTCTTTTGCAGATTTTAAAGAAGGCCCTAAAATTTCCTCTTTTGCATCTTTGCTTTTTTCGGGCAAATTTGAAATATACAAAACTAATTTTCGGGGCGTTGCAAATGTTTTTAAAACAACATCCATTTGATATTGGTCAAAAAATTTTTGCGCTTGAGTTTGCATTTGCGCTAATGCCGGCCGAATATAAGAAACGGGAAGTTCCTCAACCCCTATCTCCAATACAGCATCTTTACATTGCGGTTTTTTTTCATCCAATATTTCACTAAGCATCTGGGCCTCCATCAAAATTTTCTATTTTAAATTCTTGATTGTCTTTTATGATTTGTTGAATTTTTTTATGCGTCTGCTCCAACTGCTCATTGCAAAATTTTATAAGCTCGGCCCCTTCGCTAAATAATTCTAAAGCTTCTTGCAAACCGGGATTGGTATCTTCCATTTTAGAAATAATTTCTTCAAGCCGTTTAAGAGAGTCCTCAAATTCATGTTTACCTTTTTTTACCATATAAACCGCCTTATATTTTTTCTATTTTTCTATTTCTTTTACCCGCGCGGCAATTGTTGCGTCATGCATTTTTATTTTAATATCCTCTTGCGCATTGACCTGTTTAGCATTGATTATCACATTTTCTTTTTCATCCATAACAATAGCATAGCCTCTTTTTAAAACTGAAAGCGGGGAAACCAAGTTTAAACTATCGCTAAGATGAGCAAGGCGCGATTTTTTAAAATGCAAAATATTGTCCATAGAGCGCCCTAACTGTTTTTGCAATTGCGCTATATATTCAATTTTATCAGCATAAATTAAATGAGGTCTGGTGAGGGCGCGGGAATTTTTTAACCTTTCAAAATGTTCCTCGCTCCGATCATAAATAGACTGCACGCATTTAATGAGTTCGTTTTCAGCCTTTAATAATCGGTTAATTAATTGATTTTTTTTACTGATAGCGCAGGCGGCCGCCGCAGACGGCGTAGGCTCAGAAAGGTCGGCGGCATCATCTGCAATGGTATGATCGGTTTGATGGCCGGTGCAGGAGATAATACAAATTTTTGATTTGAAAATTGCCCGTGCGACAATCTCAGAATTAAACGCCATTAAATCTTCAAAACTGCCGCCCCCGCGCCCAACCAATAAAACATCAATATCAGCATGATTGGCATTTAAATATTCTATAGCCTCTGCAATTTCCTTGGGGGCAAACTCCCCTTGAACGCGAACCGGATAAATCAATACGCTGGAATTGTCATGAGCGCTTGCCAAAACTTTTAAAATATCATGCAAAACCGCTCCGTCTTTTGAGGTGACAATTCCAATTTTTTTCACAAATTCAGGAAGCGGCTTTTTATGGCTTGGATCAAATAAACCTTCCGCTAAAAGCCGAGCTTTTAACTTTTCTAACATCTTGGCGCGTTCGCCTAAACCATCATCTTCTTTAAAACTGGAAACAATTATTTGATAGCAGCCCCGCACGCCGTAAGCGCTTAAACGCCCGCCTATTACCGCCTTAATCCCATCCGATATCTCGTCTATATCTATCCCCAACGCAGCCCTTTGACCAGAAAAAATTACAGCCTGCAGACAAGAATTTTCATCCTTAATAGTAAAATACGCATGACCCGATGCGTAAATTTTAAACCCTGAAATCTCCCCCCTAACCCATACTTGCGGATATAAATATTCCAGCATGCTTTTTATTTTATTGCTTATCTCGGTTACGCTATAAATTACTTTATCTTTCTCTTTTTCTGTCTCAACTAATTCAAAATATTCCACGTTTAACCTTATAGTTTAATTTATTTTCAAAGCAGGCCTTGAGAGATCTATTTGAGCGATGATTTTCTTGCGCATCAAAAGCAAAACAAATAAAAATATGCAGGGCAAAATTCCTATCACGGAAAAATAACTCATTGGATGCGAAATATACCAACCTGCCGTTTGGGCATTTATGGATTGTGCAACCGCATTGGATAAATACCATACCGCCATAAGCTGCGAAGTGTACTTTCTAGGCGCAAGCAATGTCGTAACTGATAAGAGAAGAGGGGATATAAAAACCTCGCCTGAAGCAGTTAACACATAACTAAGCACAACAAAAAATGGACTAAATCCCGTCCCCATTTTTGCAATTGGAACCAACATTAAATATGAAACGCTTAACAAAGCTAAACCAATACAAAGTTTTGCCACAATGCTGGGTTGGCGGGGACCGAGTTTCGTCCATAAAAATGCAAAGAAACTGCAGCCTGAAATTACAATAATTGGATTGATGCTTTGATACCAAGATTCCGAAATTACAAAACCGCCGATTTGATTATTTGCCCGCATTACAAATTCAGCTAAAATATTGCCGCCCGATTCCTGAATTATCCAAAGCAAAACGCCAGCTAGAAAAAGCGGAATATATATAGTTACATTTTTTCTTTCCTGCGGCGTAATTTCTTTGCTAGAGAGCATATTTATAAAACAAAAAAACACCAGCGCGATTGTCACCGCTAAAACTAAAGTTTTTGCAAAATGCTCGCCAAATTGCGGATCATACATAACAATGCCGACGGTTATGAGAATCACCAATACAATTATACCCGCAATAATTCCCACGCGGCGTTTCTCGTTTGAACGCAAAGGATTGGGAGCGCCTGTATCCAAATAGGAAAAGCGTCTGCCGAAAAATACAATAAACACAAATAATCCTATCGCCATAACTATCGCCGCAATTGAAAATCCAATGTGATAGTTTACCTTCTGGCCGATAGTGCCGACCAAAATCGTAGCTATAACGGCGCCTAAATTTACGCCCATATAAAAAATAGAAAAGCCCGCGTCGCGCTTATTTTCATATTGAGGAGAATCGTATAATCTGCCCACCAGAGCGGAAACATTCGGCTTCAATAAACCTGTGCCGATAATTAAAAGAGCTAGAGAAACAAACATTCCCCCAATGCCAAACGGCAAAGCTAAAACGATGTGGCCGCACATTATAAAAAAACCGCCCACCGTAATCATGCGCGTTTGCCCAAAAACTCTGTCGCTAAGCCAGCCGCCTAAAATTGTGCTTAAATAAATTAATGCGCCGTAAAGAGCTACAATAGTTATGCCTGTCTGGCGCTCTAGGCCGAGTCCATGATTTGCCCCGCCGACCGCCCCGATGATGTAGTAAAGCAATATGGCTTTCATCCCATAATAGCTAAACCTTTCGCAAAGCTCTGTAATAAAAACTGTGGGAAAACCTTTCGGCGTCCCAAACAACCCCTTTTGACTTTCCACTTTTCCTGCGTCTGCCACGTTTAATCTCCTCTACCGCTGTAGTTTACAATTTCCACCACCCAAAACCTGCAAAGAAATATTAAACCAGCGGCGGTTACAACACGCGCAGCGCAAGAAACGAAGAAATTGCCAAGTTAAATCATGAATGAAAATGTGTAATTATATTATCAAAAAGAAAGCGTTTTTTCTATTTATGCCATACCCTATTTTTACTTTAACGCTATTATCAAGATGCAAACTTTAAAAAACAATTAAATTATCTTTGTGAATTATTTCATCATCGCTTTGAGCAAAAAGCGCCTTTATCTCGGCGGTTTTTTTGCCTTTTATTTGGTTTAAAATATGCGCGTCAAAATTTACTAATCCTCTTGCAAAATCTCTGCGCGCGGCTTTCCCTTGAGCGTAAGCTATAAACACCGTATCGCCTTTTTTGAAATTGCCGCTCACCTTAACTATACCCACTGCCAATAGACTTTTATTTTTATGAATAATCATCTCGGCGGCTTTTTCGTCTACAAAAATCGTCCCCCTAACTTTTTTTCCAAAAGCTATCCAGCTTTTTTTTGCTTCAATAGTTTTTTTATTAGCTTCAAAATATGTCCCTTCGTCTTTTGAAATTATAAAATCCGCCATGCTCTCATATTTAGCGCTAGATACAATCATTACATCTATTCCTGAGGCGGTAGCGATTTTTGCGGCAATAATTTTTGTAGACATTCCGCCGCGCCCTTTACCGCTAGACGAGTGAGGTTTTGCATAGTTTTCAATTTCGCCTGTAATTTTTTCCACTTTTTTTATCAATGCAGATTTATTGGGGCTGCCCGCATAAAGTCCCGCTACATCTGTAAAAATTATGAGCAGATCGGCATCCGCTAAAACGCTCACGAGAGCCGCAAGGGTATCATTGTCGCCAAAATTTATTTCCTCAACCGCAACAGTGTCGTTTTCATTTATTACCGCAACTACATTCCAATCCAATAATTGCGTCAAAGTGTTGCGGACATTTAAATATTTTTCTCTGTTTTCAAAGTCCTCGCGAGTCAACAAAACTTGAGCGCAAATCAAATCGTTTTTTGCAAAATATTCATTATAAACGCTCATTATTATCGGCTGGCCGATTGCAGACATGGCCTGTTTTTGACTTAAAGTTTGAGCTTTAAAACCGTTCCCCATTTTTCCAATTGCCGTCCCTATCGCCCCCGAACTTACCAAAATAACTTGATGGCCGCGTTTTATCAATTCTTTTATTTGCGTTACAAAATTTGCGATATAATTTTTATTTAAAATTCCGCTCTTATCTATCAAGCTGCTTGTTCCAATTTTAATTACTATGCGCATCGCCGCCCCCTAAAATTTAATACAAACAATTTTACATTTTTTCTTTTGATTTTTCTTTTGCTAAAAGGGAAACAAAAAAAGGGGAGGTTTTTCTCTTTTTGAAAAAAGAGAAACAGAAAAACTAACGGCTCTTCAAAAGTTTATTCTCTCTTTGGGAAAGAGAGACAGAAAAACTAACGGCGCTTTAAAAGTTTATTCTCTCTTTGGAAAAGAGAGACAGGAAAACTAACGACACTTCAACGCTTTATTCTCTCTTTGGGAAAGAGAGACAGAAATTTCTTTTGCCAAAAGAAACAAAAACTTCTAACGACACTTGCAACTTACTTCTTTTTTCTATAAAGAAAAACAGAAAATTAACGCTCTTTAAACTTATTTCTTTATTTTTGTTTTGCGCTACCCTTTGGTAGGATGTCTTTGGCAACCTCAACGCCCGTTCTTGCCGCATCTTTTGCGATATTTATACGTCAAGAAAATTTGCATGTCCGTTTAGGACGCGCTTCATTTTCTTTCCTTTAAATCTCGCAAAATCTACGGCAATTACAGGCATTGGGGTTGCCTAAGACACCCTATGCGCCCCGCGCTTTGCGAAAAAAATTTCTCGCATAGACAGGCTCTTTGCCGCTTACGCTAGGCTAAAAAAATAAAAAGAGCGCGGAGAAAGGTACGACACGACAAAGACAACAGCGCCGACAAACAACACAAAAAAAATTTCCTGTAAAGACCATGCGCTTTGCCGCTTACGCTAGGCTAAAAAATAAAAAGAGCGCCCGAGAAGGTACGACACGACAAAGACAAACAATAATGGCAACAGCACGACTAGGAGTTAAGAAATTTTTGCACTCAAAAGAATAGAATAAAAAATTTTCCTTTCATATCTCCACAACACCTGTCCCAAAATTATTTTTCAAAACTATCCAATCCATTTTTAAGCTTCATTTTTTTAGCTTTTCCGTACAATCTAAATTTTTGACCCACTGCTAAATTCATCGCTTTTTTTCACCCGCTCTATCCATCAACAGCAACAACACTCGTCTCGTAAGTATCTTTCAAAATTGTAAAATTTTTCTTATAGTCTCATCTCAACAATTCCTCTCCCAAAATTATTTTTTGAAATTATTTATTTTTTACTATAAGCTTCAACTTTTTCTAGCTTTTCCATACAATCTAAATTTTACCGATCACTGCTAGCTCTGGGGCTTGTTGCGCCCAAACAGCAGGGCGCAAATCTTTTAAAAACTCGCTCCTAACCTTTGATTTCTCCTCTGCACAGCAAAACCAATTTCTTACTCAAAATAAAACTTTGCAAATGTTAATCAGCGAGTTTTTAAAAGAGGAAGGCGGCGCTGTCGCGCCGCCTTCCCAAGCCCCCTCTAACTCCCTTAAAACTTATTTCCCTTAATCTTAGAGTTTATACTGCACTCCCGCTCCAAAATTATAATTCGTCAACTTATCATTTAACTCCAAACCGCTATAAGCCTTAACAGAAAAACTCTCATTTATCTTATAGCTTCCCCCAACCTGCCCGCCGTAAAACATCTTCTGCGGATCATCGCTTTCTACCTCAAACTCATTTTTGTCTCCCTTCACAAAATTAACTTTAAGTTTCTTATTCCCGCTTAAATCAAAACCTAAAAATACATTTGCAAAAAAGTCAAAATTGGATTTTTCAAAATTAAATTCCGTTCCAATCTTCGTTATCGTCTTTACCACGCTCTGCGAAGCATAATG
>JAITCX010000092.1 GCA_031282945.1 Elusimicrobiota bacterium | reverse complement strand
TTGCATTTTAAATATCATATTTAAAATCCGCTTCCCAACCGTTTTCGGCTTGCAGTTGGCTGGGCGGAATTACGGCTTTAAAGGATTTTCTAAATTCCTCATTATAATCAAAAAACTGTTTTGTTGTTGGAGTATTGTCATCGTATTTAGTTATAACTATGCCGGCGCCGATTACAATTTCTATCGTATACAAAACATTATTTATAACATTAGAAGTGTATCTTTTAAAAGTGTATATCTCAAAATCCGAACCGCTCAATCCTAAACTTTCATTTCTGCCCTGCATATTTTTGCGCCTTAAATTAAACTTGGAAAGCGCCAAAATTTTATTTCTATATAAATTAAACGGCACAATCCCATGCCAGCCGTATAAAGCGTATGGATTTTCTATTACCGAATCAACATAAGGGGGCGAATCCCATAGAATACTCATCCCGCCGATGCGCGAGGAGGAAAGCAAATAATATTCCATATAATAATTGCCTTTGGTATCCGTTACATCTTTAATTAATTCGTTTAATAAATTTCTATCAGCATAAGCGGCCTGCGAAATAAATAATAATGCCAATGCTAAATATATCCAAATTTTACGCATGATGATCTCCCCTAAAACTGATCCTGTTTCTACTTTTATTTTGAAAAATCAAAACTGCCATGCTCATTAAACATTCCAAAATTCTCACTTGGAGTTTGCTTCCCAGCCGTTTTCATCCTGTAATTGATTGGGCGGAATTATAGCCCGCAGCGACCTTTCAAAGTCTGCATTGTATTCAAAAAACTGTTTTGTTATGGGAGTATTGTCATAATATTTAGTTATGGATATGCCGTCGCCCGGCACAATTTCTATAGTATACAAAACGCGGTTTACAACATTGGGGCCGTACTTTTTAAAAGTGTATACTTCAAAACTATAACCTTGCAATCCCAGTTTTTCAATTCTGCCCTGCATTTCATTTCGTTTCAATTTAAACTTGGAAAGCGCCAATATTTTGCTCCTATATAAATTATATGGAACAATGCCATGCCAACCTTCTAAATTATATGGATGTTCAATCGCCCAATCCACATAGGGCGCGGAACTCAAAGCCGGAAGTTGGGAAGCGGCGGAGCCGCCGGCCTGCGATGAAAGCAAATAATATTCCATATAATAACTGTCATGCACCGCCGTTACATCTTTAACTAAATCGTCTAATAAACTTCTCTGCGCCGAATAGACAGCCTGCGAAATAAATAATAGCGGTAACGCTAAATACAGCCAAATTTTACGCATAATGTTTTCTCCTCAATCCAAACACCTGTTTTTATTTTATAAACCCAAATAATCATTAATATGTAAACCCTCATTTGAAATTTGCGCTCCAGCCGTTTTCTTTTCGCAATTGACTGGCGGGAATCACGCCGCGCAATAAACTTTCAAACTCTTCATTATACTCAAAATATTGTTTTGCTATACGCGTATTATCATAATATTTAGTTATGGATATGCCCTCAGGCGCAACAATTTCAATGGTATACAAAACGCTATTTATAATATTAGAACTATATTTTTTAAAAGCGTATATCTCAAAATTAAAACCGCGCAATCCAAAAGCGCTCAACTCTTTATCGCCTTCCATACGTTTTAACTTAACTTTTTTAAGTTCTAGCGCGCCGCTTCTGTATAAATTATACGGCACAATTCCATGCCAGCCCTGCAGAGAATAAGGATGTTCAATTACCCAATCCGCATAAGGCGCCGTATCCCATATCCCTTGCGAGGAGAGCAAATAATATTCCATATAATAACTGCCCTTGGTATCCGTTACATCTTCAATTAATTCGTTTAATAAATTTTTATCGGCATAAGCTGCCTGCGAAATAAATAATAATGCCAATGCTATACATAAACAAAATCTACGCATAATGAACTCTCCTAAAATATTTTAAGTCTTGAAAAATTTATTGCCGTTTCAAATCTAAAATGAGGCCGCAATATCCCAATTTAAACCGCCCTGCGCTAGCCTTTTAAAATGCCATAAAATTGCAAATTTAGATAATATTATCCGTTTAGCATGAGAAGAGAAGGCGTAAGGTAAATGGAAGTAAAGTAAAAAGAATAGTCGGCGGATACCAGACAAAAGCGTTAGACGGCGTTGGAGTATGGGGGCGTCTGCCCAAAAACTTAAAGTTTCAGTCCGTCAATATCGTAAATTCTATCTAAAATTTCTCTTTCTGTAGGAGTGCCTTTTTGAGGAAACAATTTGTCGTCCTCAGGCGCATCCTCAGAGTTTTCCTTATATTTAAAAAATACCGCCCCTAAAGCCGGAAGCGAAAGTTCCAATGCATAGGGCTTGCCATGCGAGCGCATTTCTTTTGCAATTTTAAACCCTAAATTTCCTATTCCATTGCCGAAATATTCTTTTCCATCGCTATTTAAAATTTCGTCCCAACGACCTTTAAAATCCACCCCCACTTTATAACCATGCAATACAACGGAATTAAAATTGAACACGCATAAAATATATTGATTGTGTTTTGCCGATACCCGCATAAAAGCTAAAACGCTATTGGCGCTGTCATTGGAAACTATCATTTGGCAGGCGCTTGGATCGGTATCATCGCTAAAGAGCGCCGCCTGATTTTTATAGGTATGGTTTAAATCTTTTACCCATTTCTGCACGCCGCTCCGCTGAGGCTGGCGCAAACTGTCCCATAAAAGCTGCCTGTTGAAGTCCCACTCTTTGGCTTGGCCGAATTCACAACCCATAAACAAAAGTTTCTTGCCGGGATGAGCGTACATATACCCCAACAGCAATCTCAAAGTATCAAACTTTTCCAGTTCATGCCCCTGTATTTTTTCAAGCAGCGATCCCTTCCCGCAGGCGACTTCGTCATGCGATAAGGGCAATAAAAAGTTTTCGCTAAAAGCATAGGAAAAAGAAGTCAAAAGTTGATAGTGGTGGTCTTTTCGGTTTTCGGCAGGAAATTTTATATAACTCAAAATATCGTTCATCCAACCCATATTCCATTTATAGCCAAAACCTAGCCCCCCAATATATGCGGGCTTTGACACAAAAGGCCAAG
Source organism: Elusimicrobiota bacterium (assembly GCA_031282945.1). Lineage (GTDB taxonomy): Bacteria > Elusimicrobiota > Endomicrobiia > Endomicrobiales > Endomicrobiaceae > JAITCX01. The sequence continues at coordinate 5,960 of JAITCX010000092.1, read as the reverse complement.
CCGTTGATTCCTCGGCATAGGTTTGAACGCCGTCATAATTTTCATAGACAGCGCAATTTAAGTTGCGCAAAAATTCTATCGCCTCAATATTTTCCCGCCCTCCATATTTATTGGGAACCCATTGGCTTGCTTTGCGCGAATAATCTAAATATAACATAGAGCTGACCGCATCCACCCTGATGCCGTCTATATGGTATTTGTCCAGCCAAAACATTGCGCTGGAAATTAAAAAGTTGCAAACTTCCGTCTTGGAATAATCAAAAATTACGCTGTTCCAATCTTGATGAAACCCTTTTCTTTTGTCCGCATATTCATACAGAGGAGTGCCGTCAAATAAACTCAAACCATGCGGATCCAATGGGAAATGCGCCGGCGCCCAATCCAATATCACGCCAATCTTAGCTTCATGCAAAATGTCTATCATATGCATAAAATCCTGAGGCGTTCCAAAACGGCTGGTGGGGGCAAAATATCCCGTTGTTTGATATCCCCACGAGAGATTATACGGAAATTCCGTTATAGGCATAATTTCAACATGCGTAAAACCTAAATCTTTACAATACTCAGCCAGCTGTTTTCCTATTTCTCTATAACTTAAATATTCATTGTTGGAATTTTTGCGCCACGACCCAAGATGCACCTCATAAATTGAAATGGGGGCATTGGGCGCGCTTTTAGATTTTCTATTTAACATCCACTCTCTGTCATTCCAGTTATAATCTAAATCCCAGATTTTTGAAAAAGTTTTTTCGGGCTCCTGCGCATAAAAAGCAAAAGGGTCAGCTTTTTTTTGCGTCATATCCCCAACGCTTGAGGTGATGAGATATTTATAGGAATCGCCGCCCTCAAGCCCAGCGATAAACCCTTCCCATATTCCAGAGCCGTCGCCGCGCGCAAAAAGTTGATGGGTGCCTGAGTTAAAAGAATTAAACTCGCCGATAACGCTTACCATTGCGGCATTGGGCGCCCACACGCAAAAGTAAACGCCTTCTTGGCCGTCTTTTATTAAAAGATGAGAACCCATTTTTTCATAAAGCCGATAATGATGGCCATGTTTAAAAAGGTAGATGTCATCGCTTGTGAGAATTGAAAAAGGCTGGACATGATTTTTCATTGTCTTTAAGAAATCCTCGCTTCCTTATATTTTTCTACAAGTAAGAAAAAAATTGATTTAATGATAGCCATAGTCGGCACCGCAAAAATCATTCCTATAATTCCAAAAACCTGCGCCCCCGCAAGCAATGCAAAAATTATGGCGGGCGGACTCAAATTTACAAATGGACCGATAACTAAAGGTTGAACGGCATGATTATCTATAAATTGAATTATTACAAAACATGGAATAATTTTAAAAATTATTGAAAAATCTTGATACTGCACCAATGCAATTATGCAGGCGATTGTCGCCCCGGTGATTGACCCAAGATACGGGATGAGATTTGCAATGCCTGCCCCCAACCCTATAAACAATGCAAAGTTTATTCCCAAAACGCTCATCGCTATAGAAATTGCCGTAGCTATAAAAAGCGATTCGCATATTTGGCCCCGAATATAATTTCCAAGCGTTGATGTAACTTCATAAAAAATGCTCAGCAAAACTTCCGAAAAATCGCTGGGCATAATGTCAATGATGATATCGCTCCAACGTTCATTTGCCATAAGTAAAAAGAAAGTCAACATTGGAACTATTAAAATTAGGGAAAATGCCGATACAAAATTTTTTATAAAAACAAAAGCCGATTGGAAACCGTTTGCAATGGACTGCGTCAGTTTGGTTTGGACAAGATCAAATAAATGAAGTTTTTCAAACATTGGAAAAGTTTGTTCCAACCGATTTACTATAAACATAAATTCATTTTGTATATATTCATAATACCATGGAGCGTTTCTCAATAAAACGTTAAACTCATTTACAATTTTTGGAATAAATACAATAAGCAAAATTGTAACAATAAGAGCAAAAACTAAAAATACCGCCGACACCGCCGCCCATTTGCGCACCCCAAAACACCTTATAAGGTTTACCACCGGCGATAATAAATAACTCAAAAAAGCCGCTAAAACAAAAGGCAAAACTATTTTTCTTGCCAGAAAAACAAAAACCGCGCAAGCTATGCAAAGCAATAGACAAATAAAAAACCATTTATTTTGCGAACGTTCTTTCATTATAGTTCCGATACATTTTGTTTGGAAAAAATTTCTTCAAAAATATTTGACATTATTTGAAAACATATTTTTCCATTTGCCTTCATTAAATTTCTCAACCTAACGACATAAAGTAAATAAATTTCGCTATCGCGCACAACAGCTGCATCAAAAGTTCTTTTGTGGCCGCTCACCAGAGCCATATCCCCAAAAAAATCTGAAGAATTAATTACGCGCTCATTGTTTTCCATTTGAAGTTTTACCACCCCGTGTTTGACAATATAAATCACTTGAGCTTGATCGCCTTTAGAAAAAATTATTTCTCCCGTCTTATATTTTTTTTTATTTATTTGCGTTACAATTTGAGCAAGATGGCGCTCAGACAAACCATTGAAAAGATAGACGCCTTTAAAAAATTCTATATCGTCTTTAAATTGCCGATCCATAAAAATAGTTCTCAATAACTGTTTTATCATTTATTTGCCTTTTGTGTTTTATTTATTTTTTTTGGTTTAGACTTTTTTGTTTTCTTTGCCTTTTTAACAATTTCTTTTGGATCGCGATGGCCGTAGTCTATTACCGCATATTGTCTTATTGCAATGCCGTTTCTTTTTATAACATAAACTTGAGCATTTGTTATTGTAGAAAAATCATCTTCCATTTCCCAATCTACCAATACTTTTGCGGCTTTAGAGGTTTCATAATCAGACGGCGCCTCAACCCACCAAAACTGATATTGATTTTTTCTATCTGAGCTGACATAAGACTTTATTTGCCCTCGGCTATAATATTCTATAGCGGCGCTCCATTGATGTTGGCGCGTATCAATATACTTATAGTTTTCCTGCATTAAAAGTTCGGCTAGATCGCCCCAGCCGAAAAACCAATTTGTCGCATCCGTAACAGCCAAGCGTTCTGAGAGTTTATATAGAGGCAAAATGCTGTATTTTGCATGCACGCCGATTAAAAGCGCTCCCAACATATTTATCACAATTCCAATAACTAAAAGTATTTTTTTCCAGTTTTTGCCGGATAAAAAAAAATGGGCGGCCGCCAGAGCGAAAATCATAAATGAAAAAGTAGGCCAATTTGCCTCAGGGTATGTGCGCAAACCCGTAAGCATGAAAAATATAATTATTGGAAGACAAAAACAAGCCAGAAATATTTTTTTGCTATCGCGTGAAAATAAATATGCAAAACTTGCAAAAAGTCCGCCGATAAAAATTATCGGTCCAACAGTCAAACATTGCGCTCCTAAAAATTCAAATGGAAAATTAAAATGAAATTGCGAGCGCGTCGCCCCATGCCCCAGCTGAAAGATAAAAGAAATCCAATCATGCAAATAATTCCAAATTATAACAGGCAGAAAAAATATAAAAGAAATTATACCCGATAAATAAAAATGCGGATTTTTAAACCAAAAAAGTTTTTTATCTAAAATCATATAAATAAGCAGACAGGGCAAAAACAATACGACTGTATATTTTGACAAAAGAGCCAATCCAAAAAATATGCCTGTTAAATAACAATCTTTTACGCTATTTGTTTTTATAAATTTCCATAAAAAATAAACAGTAAAAGAATAAAACAAAAAAGCCGGCGAATCGGGCGTGATAATAATTGATCCCAAAAGCATTATCGGCATTGTATTTAAAATTATTACGCTTGCGCTTGCCATACGCTCATCATTAAACATAGCCTTAGAAAACTTCCACAATAAAACGCTTAAAATTATCATAGCAAAAACAAGCGAAAATCTTATGGCCAGTTCTGAATCCGACCATAGCGTAGTTAATTTTATAAAATATGCAACCATTGGAGAATGGTCAAAATATCCAAAATCTAAACGTTTAGACCATAGCCAATAATACGCTTCGTCAGGATGCAATTCCAATTTAGCCGATAAAAAGATCTTCCAAACAAGTAAAACAAAAACAATTATTATAGCATTAAGTTTATTAAAGAGTTTTGTCATATAGTCTCCAAATAATAATCCATAGCGCCGCCATAGCAAACAATGCGGGAATAACGATAAAAGGCAAAGTGTTGTTGACATCGCTTACTGCAACAAAAATTGCTAAATAATAAAAAGCGCTTATGGTAAAAACAATAGATAATATCAACGGAATATGCTTAAAAATAAATTTTGCAATACCGAAAAATATTAAAATCAGCCCCGCCGCAAACCAAGCCGTAAAAGAAAAAGCGTCCACCATATTTACATTTTTAATGTAATAATAATATGCGCTTAACGGCTCAAAAATAAAACGCGCTAAAGTCCCGCTTTGTTTTTGGCGGTAAATAATTATCTGCGGCTCCCCAAAAACAAAAGTTTCCCCGTCAGCAGAGAGAATTGAAGTTTGGTTAAATACCGTCCATGCATCCGTCATATAACCCCAACCATGCCAATCCGTTGAAGCTGTCATGAGCAAATTGTTTTCTTTACAAAATTCTATCAAAGATTCCCTAGTTTTTTCATCAAAATTTCTATAACCGCAATTGTAAATTTCAAAACCGTCTATACCCATTTCTTTAAGATCGGCAAAACTAAATTTGCGCCATTTCCACCAATGCGGCATTATCACAAGCATATTATTTTCATGCGCTTTGGGAATTATTTCAGTTATAGACAAATTGGAATAATCGGCTGCATCAAATTCTTTCGGCGATAGCAAAAGAACGCTCACCCCTTCAACAACCTGCATTTGCACGCCCTCAAAGATTCGTTTGCGCTGAGTTGGACTAAAATGAAAATATGAATTGGTATTTTGATGTTCTGTAATAAAAAAATAATCGTAACCCGCCGAAATATGAAATTTGTAATTGCTTAGTTCCGTGGCGGCATTGTCATGCGAATACCTGCTATGCGAATGAAAATCCACCGCTATATATCGCGGCGATTTAATGAGTTTAGGACCGTCCAAAGGCACAAAAACGCTCCAAGCTAAAAGACTTGCAAAAAGCAAAAGCCCATAGAACAGACGCACTAAAGTTTGAATAATAGTTTTTTTCTTTGCTATGCAATATATTAAAACTAGAAATAAAATCCAACCCGTCCAAGAAATGAGAGCAGGCGCATAAAACGCCCGTTCTAATGTGAGAACATAAAAAGTGAAGGCATAAAACGGTTCTATAAAATTTTTCCACTTGGGGAATTCAATGACAAAATCACGGGTTTTCATTTGCGTAAGCAAATCGGTAGGCTCAATAGGTGAGTGAAAAATTGCGCTTGTGAAAATTATTAGAAAACAAAGCGATAGGAGAACTTTAATCTTTGCGGCATTGGACATCGCTTATCCTCCCTTTCTTTTTGGCAAAAAGAAACAAAAACTCTATAACGACACCTTAAAACTTATTTCTCTCTTTGGAAAAGAGAGAGCGAAATTTAGTCTCTTTTTGAAAAAGAGAGACAGAAAATGATTTCTCTTTTGAAAAAGAGAAACAGAAAAACTAACAACTCTTTAAATTTTATTCTCTCTTTGAAAAGAGAGATAGAAAAACTAACGACACTTGCAACTTGCTTCTCTTTTCTACAAAAGAGAAACAGAAAATTAACGCTCTTTAAACTTATTTCTTTATTTTTATTTTGCGCTACCTTTTTTATTAAGGACAAACGCTCAAAGCCCATTTTTAAAAATTCATCTCTTCCTCACTGAAAGTTCATAACTTCCTTTCTCTTTATCAAACTCTTTATATTTTTTTGCGCTCCCTTTTTATTTTTTAGCCACGCGCCATGCGAAAATTTTTTTCGCCCCCGCGCCGACTCTACTTTTAACGTGACTGACAGCAGTCTGTACTGTCACGCCCGCCTGGGT
>JAITCX010000204.1 GCA_031282945.1 Elusimicrobiota bacterium | reverse complement strand
TCTTTATTTTTGTTTTGCGCTACCTTTTGATTTTGCGGCGCCGCGCTTGCGAAAATTTTTTTCGCCCCCGCGCCGACTCTACTTTTGACGTGACAGACAGCAGTCTGTACTGTCACGCCCGCCTGGGTGAGGGCAAAGGAAACTTCCAGTTTCCCTTGCCCTCTTGGCGAAAAAATTTCTCGTAAAGCAAGCGCTTACGCTCCGCTACGCCGCAAAACCAAAAGAGCGCGAGAAAGGGTACGACACAACAAAGACAACAACGACAAGACAAAAACGACATAAAAATTTCTCACATAGACAGGCGCTTTGCCACTTACGCTAGACTAAAAAACTGGATATTGCAAGAAACCTATAATGCCGATATTTACCGCAGATTTTACGATATTTAAAGGAAAGAAAATGCAAGTCGTCCTCGTAGATAGACGGACAAATTTTCTTGACATATAAATATCGCAAAAGATGCCGCAAAGATTGGCGTTAGGGTTTCTTTGTAACACCCAACCAAAGAGCGCCCGAAAGGGTATGAAACGACAACGCTTCCTGTGTCACTAATTTTCGTAGCTTTACTTTCGCAAGCGCAACACTATTTTATAATAGGACACTCCTATTAAACACACAAAACAACTAGATAGAAAATTTTCTCCTCATCTTTCAACAGCAACAACAGTCATCCAAAAATTATCTTTTAAAACTATCTAATCTTATTTTTTAACTTCAACTTTTTTGGCTTCCCCTGAAATCTATAATTCTTTGACCCACCGCTAAATCGGGGGCTTGTTTACACAGCTTCCACTCTTGCTAGACAGAAAGCATTCCTCCCCTTTGAAAAAACAGAATAAAATTTTTTCCCCTCATCTTTTAACAGCAACAACCCTCATCCCAAAATTATTTTTTAAACTAAAAAATTCTATCTTTAAACCTCAACTTTTTTTGCTTCCTCTTAAAATCTAAAATTCCTCACCCACCGCTAAATCTGGGGCTTGCGTGCGCCAAACAACATGGCGCACGCCTTTTAAAAACTCGCCCTCAAACCTTTAAACTCTCTTATGCAAAGCAAAATTAATTCTTAAACTCAAAATAAAATTTCACACCATCAGTCAGCGAGTTTTTAAAAGGGGAAGGCGGCGGCAAGCCGCCGCCTTCCCAAGCCCCTCTATCTTTTATACCTTATTTAACAAAATCCTATGGATTATATTTTTTCCCAAATCTGCCTCTTAGGCCGTCAAAAATACCTTCCATAATTTTAGATATTTTTTCATACTTATCATTTTCCAAAAACAAAACTTTTATAAACCCGCCCCCAACTCCTCTCAAGAATAATTTTAAGCAAAGATAGGGATCAAAACAAAAATAAGTTTTTAAAATATAAATACAATTTCGCGATAAATAATAGCGTCTAATCGGGGAATAATTTTTTATGACAATGCCAAATTTTTTTTGGCTTTGCCCAAGCTCATGCAAAATAAAATTATCGCAAGATTCTAAAATTAAAAACCCTTTCCGCCTAAGCCTAAAATCAAAATCATTGTCAACTTGATCTATAAAGAGATTCTCATTAAAACAACCTGTTTTTTCAAAAGCGCTCATTTTTATAATATTGCCTGAAGTAAGCGCATACTTAACCTGTTTAAATCCATTTTCATTTTTAGTTTTAACAAAATTTTGCACAAGGTTTATATCTATAAAATTTAAAGCAATTAATCCTGTTTTGTTTTTAATATCGGCAGGTAATTTTTGATAGGATTTCATGACATTTAAAATTGTATCTTTAGGCATTTGGCTATCGCAATCTAAAGTTATAACCCAGAAAGCATTTAATTTTTTTGCAATCTCAAAACCCTGATTTAGCGCATGCCCAATTCCAAAATTTTCATCATTAAAAACTATTTTATATTTATTATTTTGATTGGCTAATTGTTTAAGTTTTAAAATTATATTTTTATCTTTGGTAGCATTGTCTACAATAATAATAAAATCTGCTTGAGCTTTTATACTCTCAAAACATCTAAAAACTTTATCGCTATTATAAGAAACAATTATTGCGCAAATCATTTTTTTATTTTATCCAAAACTTTAAATGCCTCTTTGATAACGCTTTCAGGCGGTATTTTATCCATACAAAACTGAAAGGGTTGAGTTCTGCAGAAATTATTATCCATATTACAATCAAAACAACCTTCGCCAAAATATAAAAGCTCACTTTTTGCTGACATTGCTCTAGAAAATTTCGGATTTGTCCCACCGCATAAATTTATCATAGGTTTATTTGAAACAGCCGCCATATGAGCTATCCCTGTATCCACGGTTATTGTTAAATCACAAGCGGAAATAAAATTTAAGACTTCTAAAAGCGTAGTTTTTTGACATAAATTATAAATATTAACTCCCTTATGTTCATTACATAACTGCATAAGTTCTTGAGCTGTTTTAAGGCCTGCCTTGCTGCCCAATATATAAAATCTAACAGGATATTTTTTAGAAATTTCTTTTATAACTTTTGCAAATTTTTGAGATGGATATTTTGTTAAAAAAGATCCCTGAGTGCAAACGCCTACATGATAAAATTTTCTATAAGGATAAATAAATTCTTTAGTGACCCTGTCATAATTTTTTGCACAAGGCAGAACAGGTAAAGCATTATTGTAAATATTAAAGTATGAACGTATTATTGTTTGAAATCTTAAAGATGTATGTATTTTACCTGCAAAAATTTCTATGAGATCCGTATAATATTTTGCATGTGTGTCTATAGCATTATCTTTTGTAGCAATCCTTAATTTCGCACCTACAAGATGTGGAATAAAACATAATTTAGCTAAAATAACTGTGGCGAAAGAATGCGTTAAAATTATGCAAGCGTCAAAATGAGATGATATAATTTTGGGAATATGCAAAAAATTTTTTAATAAATTTATAATGCTAAAAATTTTGCTATCGCCTTTTTTAGGATAATCAGAATAAATTGCCTCATCAATTATTGGATTATTTTCAATCAATTCTTTTAAAGGTTTTGGCGCCAAAACAGTTAT
>JAITCX010000176.1 GCA_031282945.1 Elusimicrobiota bacterium | reverse complement strand
TAAAAATAATAGTGGAATTATTTATTATCGCTCCGCCTGCCGTTACCTGCGATAAAAATTGTGAAAAAGATTTTTCTGCAAAAATATCACCTCTAAAATTTGCATCCCCTGTAAAGTTTGCGCTGGAATTTGTGAGCGTTACTGAACTTGCTAAAACTTCACTTGAAAAATCCGCTAGCGAATTTGTTATGAAAATACCGCTTGAATTTAATGTTTGAACAAAATTTATCGTTGATTTATTTATGTTGACAGAACTTGTTATAACAGCTTGTAAAAAACTAGCCGCTGAATTCCCAAAACTAATATCATTTGAAATAAAAGTATCATTAAATATTGCGCTGGATTTTATAGCATAAAAATTTTTCAATGCCGCTTTACCATCTATCGCAATAAAACCGCCCTCCGCTATAAAGCCGCTTTCCTGAGCCTGCAAGCTCCCCTTAAAAGTCAAAGTTTTTGACCCTAATTTTTGAATAAACCCCGTACCCAATATTATTAAACCGCTTGAGATAATATTATCGCCGTCAAAAATTACCGCTGAATTTTTATCGGCAAAATAAATATCATTTAATGTATTGTTTGATGTATTTTGCGCAAATAAACTCTGCGTGTTTGTAAATATTATCGTTGAAAGAGATAGATAAATTCCCGCTCCATTGCCTTGCGCTTGGTTTGAGAAAAAACTTACAGTTGAATTAATAAAATTAACTTTTGAACTTTTAGCAAATAAAGCCCCGCCAGAATTCTGCGCAAAGTTTGAGGAAAAAGATACATTTGCATCAACAAAATTAAGTCTTGAATTGTCAATAAAAACTGCGCCGCCGGATGCATTTAAAGATACATTGCTGGAAAATTTTATATTCCCTTCAAAATTAAGAGCCGCATCTTTTGCAAAAAGCGCCCCGCCTCCTGTATTTGCCAAAGCAAAAACTGTATTTTCTAAAAAGCTAATATCTCCTGCAAAAGTCAAGGTGGACTTTTGTGCAAAAACTGCCGCTCCTGATGAATTTTGAGCTAAAAACCCCTCAAGAGAAATATTCACAAATGTTACGCTTGCCTTATCCAAAACAAATCCTAATTTTTGCAGAGCGGAATTTTGTGCATTTAAACTAAACCCTTTTCCGTCTATAAAAAACTCCCCTGTGGTCAATCCAATAGGTTTAGCGTTTATGACGCTTTCCGCCGACTTTTGATCCGCCGCAAAAGTTTGGCCGTATAAATATATCGTCTGCCCTTTGAGCGCCGTTTTAAAATCCTCTACAAAAAAATTCCACTTTGGAAGCAAAGCCAAAACCGCCTGTTTTTTGTCTGCGCCAAGCGTAATGCCGTAATGCCTGTCGGCGCCAAGAACTTTAATGTTTTCCAATTTATCGATGAGAGGGCTTAAATCCATCCCTGCATCTATAAACAAAACGCTGTCTACTGAACGTTGATTTATGTCTAAACGATTGACTATTACCGTGGTAACCGCAACCGTCAATTTTTTATTTGCGCCGCCCCCAATCATAGAAAAATAGTCCGCCCCTTTTGTCCCGCCGATTCCTGTAAAATTTGCATCTATTTCTATAAATCCTCCCAAACTTAAACTTTCCCCAACTTTCAAAATGCCGCCGACACTCCCGTCTTTAAAACTTAAAGAGGCGCCGTTAGAAATTTGCAAAATGTCTACATTGCTTTGCGCCGCATTATTGCGGAAATTAACCGTGCCTTGCTCAATTGTAAAGGAACTAGATATTGACGTAAAACCTTCAAAAGTAAGACTCCCCTCCCCAATTTTTCTTATGATAGATTTACCGCTTTCTTTAATTATTACGCCGTTTGGCAAAACATTGTCCCCAGAAAAAATCAATTTAGAATTATTCATAAAAATATCATTAGCTTCAGCTCCAGCATTTTTAAAATTATTTTTAAAAATTATTTCTGTATTTGAAAAAGTAAGCTCTGAAGCAGTCAACAAAATCGCTCCAGCGCTTTGGCCTAGAGTGGAAAGAGCTAAATTGTTTGCAAAAATAATCTCTTTAGCTCCGTCAAAAACCGCAGTAGCCCTATCTATGCGCAAGGCGCCTGATATTGAAGCTTCCGCTCCGCTAAAAGACGCTGTATTGCTAGATAAAATTATTGAGCCTGAATTTTTAAGATGAATTGCGGAGCGCTCTACATAAAATGTAGCGCCAAGTCTATTGGCGTCTGTATTTGAGCTGAAATCTATATCTACATTTATAAGAGTTGCAGAGGAGAAACTATTTAATAAAAAAGAAGTTCCTGTGAACGCATAATTTAACATTGAATTTAATTTGACATTTTCTAAAACAAAAAAAGCTGTAACTTCAGCATTTAAAGTTCCTGCATAAGTTGACGAATTGTAAAAAGAATTTACAATTATGTTTTGCATCTTGACGACCGAACTAGATCTAATAACAATGCCGCCATGCACATTTGAAACTTGACCAATTATATTTACAGTATTCCTGTTTTCATTTGATGCGCCTCTAAAAGAAATCGTGGAATTTTTTAAAGCGTAAATCGCGCCGCCGTCTTTAACATCTTTATTTCCAATAAAATTTAAATCCGAATTTATAAAAGAGAGAACTGCATTTTCGTCTAAATAAATTGCCCCGCCGTATCCTGCCGCAGAATTTGAAGTAAAGTAAACGCTAGAGTTTTCAAAAACGCTTTTAGAATTTGTGCTTAACCACAATGCCCCTCCGTTTGAACCAAATGAAGAAGTATCATTTTGCACGGCGGAATTACTTGTAAAATATATAAGGGAATTTGATACATAAAGCTTTCCAAAATTGCTTAAAGCGCCGCCCGTATTTGCAATATTATTTATGAAATAAACTGTGGAAAAAGAAATATTGACTACAGAATTAGCGGTTATAATAGAAAGAGCGCCGCCTGTTCCCACCCCCGTGTTCAGATTGCGGAATGCCGTCTTGTTTGATAAAAATGTAAGGCTTGAAAATTTTACGACAAGCTCCGCTCCACTCCTAATAACAACCGCTCCCCCGTCGCCTTGTACAGAATTATTTGAAAAAACTACAGTGGAATTTGACAATTGCGCATATGCGGAATTTAAATAAAACGCTCCCGTTAAATGATTGGAAGCGGAATTCCCAGAAAAAACTAAAAAAGAATTTTGGGCAAAAAATTTGCTGGATCCGTCAAGCCTTATAGCTCCAGAATTATAGACTGCCTGATTGTTTAAAAATGAAACATTGCTGTTTATAAATGAAATGACAGATTCTTGTATAAAATTAAATGCAGCCATTCCAAAAGCCGTATTTTCTAAAAATGAAATTGCGGAATTGACAAAAGAAAAACTGGAATAGCTTGCCGTTATGGCGCCGCCTGTTGCAAGCCCACGTCCTACATTGCTTGAAAATTCTACGTTAGCGTCCTCAAAATTTACTTTTGTTCTGAAGGCATAAAATGCCCCGCCCAACATTTCAGCATTGTATGAAACGCCATTGCTTGAAAATTTTATATTGCCTCTAAAAGTTAAAGTTGAATTGGCGGCGTTTATAACTGATCCCGTAGAATTTGAAAGGGCGAAATTGCTAAATGAAATATCTTTAAATGTAATGCTGGATTGCTGCAAAACAAATCCAAAACCTTCAAAATTTGATGCATTTAAACCATAATTATTTCCATCTATAAAAAATGTTTTATTTATAGATGTCCCAATTTTTACAGCATTGGCTTTTCCGTTTGCATCAAATTGCTCCGCCGCAATTGTCCAGCCGTCCAAATAAACAGTTTCATTTGCCTTAACTTTTTTATACTCATCCGCAAACCAATTCCATTTTGGCAAAATCATTATTTTTGCAAGGTTATTATTTTGTTTATCAACGCTTAAACCGTAATGGCGGCCGGCTCCCAAAACGGTAATATTATTTTCAAATTGATTTTTAAAGCTTGCTAGAGATGCGCCGAAATTTATAAAAGGCACAGGGGAAGAATCCTCAAGAGCGCCGCTTCTTGAAACTATAATCGTGCTTGTATTTACAATTAAATTTCGCTCAGATCCAGCGCCTGCAAAATTAAAGGAGTCGGCAGTTGCATTAGTAAAATCTGCATCCACCTCTATAAAACCATTGAGATTTAAAGTTTTAACAAATAACATCCCGCCTGCAAAGCCGTCTTTAAAACTCAACGCAGCCGTTTTCCCAATATCTAAAAAACTGACGGAGCTAAGTTTTGCGCCATAGCGAAAACTAGCCGTGCCTTGTTCAATTGCAAAAGAACTATTTATCACCGCCGTCCCATCAAAAATTAAATTTCCCGTTTTAGTTTTTTTCAAAAAACTAGAACCGTCATTTTTAACGATAACGCCGTTTGGCAAAAGGACATCTCCTGAAAAAATTAACTGCGATTTGTTTACTAAATTGATATCGTTTTTTATTCCGTTTATATGGCGGTTATTTATAAAAGTTATTTCCGTATTAGAAAAAGTAAGAATCGAATTATTTAAATAAATTGCGCCGGCGCTGTTGGCGGCATCTGAGGATGTATTATTTGAAAATAAAATTTTTTTTGCGCCGTCAAAAGTCAATGTGGAAACTGAAAGATATACAGCGCCGGCAGACATTGCTGTATTGCTTGAGATAATTATTTCGCCTGAATTTTTAAAGTAAGCTCTTGATTTATCTAAAAAAACAGCTCCATTATTTTTATCTACATTTGAGCTAAAATTTATATCGGCATTGACAACCGTTGCAGATGATTCTGTATTTAATAAAAAAGCGCTTCCTACCTCTGCATAATTTGATATTGAATTTAAGCTGACATTTTCTAAAACTAGAAAAGAACTCTTCTCAGCATTTAAAGCGCCTGCATAAGTTGACGAATTATAAAAAGAATTTACAATTATATTTTGCATTTTTATAACCGACCCAAACCTAGCGACTATACCGCCATGCGAGCGTGAAAATTGACCTATTATATTTACAATGTTTCTGTCCTCATTTGAGCCGCCTATAAAAGAAACGGTAGAATTTTTAAAAGCAAAAATTGCGCTGCCGCTATCTAAACTTCTATTTGCAATAAAATCCACATTTGAATTTATAAAAGAAAGAGCTGCATTTTCGTTTATATAAATTGCTCCCCCAAACTCTTGGGCGCTATTGCTGGAAAAATTTAAATAAGAATTATTTACCGTAAAGGAATTTGAACTGCCGATATAAAGCGCGCCGCCTGTATTTGTTGAAATATTTTTTGAAAAATACATACTAGAATTTTCAACTTTAAAAGCCGATAAAGAATTGTCCTCTAAATAAACCGCAGCCCCGCCAATACCGCTTGAAACATTTGAAATAAAATAAATCTCACTATTTCCCATAACTTTAAAAGCGCTTTGATCCGTTAGAAAAATTGCTCCGCCGGCTAAGGTTGTAATATTAGAAATGAAGGAACTTTTTGTTACATTAAAAAAATTTATTTTTGATTTAACCGTTCCCAAAAAAATCGCCGAGCCGAGAAAAGAAATATTGTCCTTAAAAAAAACTGTCGTAGTTGAAAAATCTACAATGCTTTTTTCATTTCCTCTGACATATAAAGCCGACCCCCAACTTGCAGAAGTATTTATGACGCTCAAACTGCCGCCCTCAAAATAAAAGCGCAGACTTGAGTTTAGCTGCCCACGTGTATTAATGTATATCCCAGACCCATTGGCCTTGGCATCTACCGCATGAATGCGATCTTTAATTAAAACATTTGAGTTAATAAACTTAAACAAAACTTGCGAATTGTCCTCTGCAAAATATTTGGCAATATCTATGGCTGAGGTTTGAACGCTTAAACTGGATTCGCCTGCGATTGTAATAAATGAAACGCTGGAATTTGTAAAGGTTACATTAGAATTGTTTGCAGCTAAAAAATTGGTTTTGTTGTTTCCCATAATCCATGTAAAAGTTGAATTGGAAACATTAAATTGGCCTGTCGGCGAAAACGGCTGCGTCAAGTTGTTAAAATAATTGTCCCCGCCTAAACTTAAAGATCCCGTCCCAAATTTTCCAATAAATCCCCCATTTGCCGCTCTGATGCCGCTGTCAAAAATTAGAGAAGCCCCGCCTGCAACATTAAAAACCGCTGAGCTTGCAGCCAAATTTAAAGAGAGATCATTTTGCATTTGATTGGCCTTGCCGTAATATGCAATGTTGTCATAAAAATGCATAGAACTATTTGCTAAAAGATTAAAAGTCAAAAGCCCTGCATCCACATTAATTGCCCCACCGTAACTTCCAGCTCTATTGCCATAACTTTGCGTGTTTATATTTTCTTTTTGATTTATCCAAACTTTAGCGTTTGAATTAACCGAAAGCGCTCCCGAATCCGCTCCCGCTGTGTTGCTGGTAAAACTTACATTTTCAAAAATAGCATTGGAAAAATAAATTAGCGCCGCTCCAGCGCTGTCAGTTGGAGAGCGGTTTTGATCAAATAAAACTTTACCTTTTGCGCTCAAAAAATAAATTGTAGATTTGTCTACATTAAAAGCCCCGCCGCCTTTTACTGCAGTATTATAATCAAAAATTGAATCCTGATTGTCTGAGAAAAAAGAGACGCTGCTGTTGAGAACATTTACCGCTCCACCATAACCGCTGTCTTTTGGCGCAGTCGTTGAGTTGGAACTAAATGTTACCGCTCCAAATGCAACGCTTCTATTGCCAATATGTAAAAAGCCGCCCGATGCGGTGGTGTTAATGTTTTGATAGGCAAGCAGACGCCCATTTCTAACTTTCTCTATAATTGTGAAAATATCCGTCATCGTTGAGCCGCCCCCGCCGATTTTACTGGAATTATTATAAAAGGCCGCAATAGACGGATTAAAAATAATATTGGAATAATTGTTTGCAAATGTCCAAGAAATATTTGTATGGCTTGAGAAAGAAATTTCTCCCCTTGAAATTTTTAATGACCCGCCGTTTTGATAAATAGATGTGCTGTTAGCTACATTGGTAAAATTTATTTTTGAGTTTTCAAAAATTAAAGTTCCCGTATTGTAAACCGCCTCTCCATAATATTTATCGGCCCCTTGATATTTATTCCCTGAAAAATTTACAGTTGAACCAGAAAATAACATGTAAGATATACCTTTGCCAAGAGAAGTTGAATCATTATAAATTGCAAAGCCTCCCACCCCGGCGGCAGTGGAGCCGTCTACATAATTTTCTATAAAGTTTACTGAGGAGTTTATAAAAGTTACGCTTGAGTTTTGGCCATTGTAAATTGCCCCGCCAACATTGCCCGCTCCGTTTTTTGTAAAGTCTATTTTTGAATTTACAAAAGCGGTAAGCGATCCATAATCATTGTAAATCGCGCCGCCCCACATGCCGGCATAATTATCCTTAAATGAAATTTGAGAGTTTGAAACTTTTATGAGAGAAGCCGCCCCGTCAGTTCCATTGCCGTTCCAATTGCTAATTGCGCCGTATAGAAAACCTTCATTTGAATCAAAAATAAAATTAGAGTTAGCAATGTTTATTATGGCGCCATAAATATTGTTTACCGCCCCATCCATCCAACTTTTATTATCCATAAAAACAGTGGTAGAATTTTCAAAAGTTATAAGCGAGGCATCTGCATTTTCAAAAGCGGCGCCAGATCCTGAAGCATTTGAGGCAAATGTTATGGAGACGTTTGAGAAAGTCATTGTGGAATTTGAACGGTTTGAAATTGTTCCGCCCACATAATTTCCACTGACATTGTTTAAGAAAGCAATTGAAGATGCGGCAAAATTTATTTTTGCGCCGACATTGGAGACGATGCCCCAACGCTCCAAAGATGATGTTGGAGGATTAGAATAATTGTCCTTAAAAATTATTAAGTTAAAATTTTGGAAGGTTAAAACATGGAGAGCTTGATTATCTATAACGCTTGCGGCATTCGTTTTTGAAACAGATGAATTTGCAAAAGAAAAAGAATATTGCCCCTGCCCGTCTATAGTTTTGTTTGCGCCGATTAAAATTGGATTTGCGCTAAAATTAGAATCAGTGGAAATTGAAAGATTAAATTTTATGATCTCAGCGCTATAATCTATATTGCTTTCTAATAGCGCTTTCAATGATTTAAATGAATCTACGTCTATTGCATAAGAAAGTTTGGCAATAAAAAGAAATACAAAAAGAAATAGGCATAAAGATACGGCGCGGACAGATTTAAAGAA
This sequence comes from Elusimicrobiota bacterium, assembly GCA_031282945.1. Classification (GTDB taxonomy): domain Bacteria; phylum Elusimicrobiota; class Endomicrobiia; order Endomicrobiales; family Endomicrobiaceae; genus JAITCX01. Next base: position 942 of record JAITCX010000176.1, on the reverse strand, counting down.
ACCTGCGATTATCGCTTGAAGCTTGCACGAAAAGTCAATGTCACAAAAATAACGCCAACAATAAGATTGCAGCTTTTTAAAAAACATTTTTTCCTCTTTTAGTAACCCAGTAAAAATAACAGTAACAAGTAAAAAGAGCTTATGAACTACAATAAGCCTACGATACCTAGATAGTAACAATAAAAAATAAACCATTATTTAGGAACAAATAATGATTAAAGTTTGAAAATCATAACAAATTGTAAACAGATTATCAACTATTTACGCAAGCTCATCTTTTGTAAAAAAGTGTTGGAAATTATTTCTCTTTTGAAAAAAAGAAACAGAAAACTAACGACACCTGTAGCTTACTTCTCTTTTCTATAAAAGAGAAACAGAAAATTAATGCTCTTTAAACTTATTTCTTTATATTTTTTTGCGCTACCTTTTAGTTTTGCGGCGCCGCGCTTGCGAAAATTTTTTTCGCCCCCGCGCCGACTCTACTTTTAACGTGACAGACAGCAGTCTGTACTGTCACGCCCGCGTGGGTGAGGGCAAAGAAAACTTCCAGTTTCCTTTGCCCTCTTGGCGAAAAAAATTTCTCGTAAAGCAAGCGCTTACGCTCCGCTACGCCGCAAAACCAAAAGAGCGCCCGAAAGGGTACGACACGGCAACAACAAAGACACGGCAACGGCAAATTTCTTTTATAAAAAGAATTTTAAATTATTTCTTTTTCAAAAGAAACAAAACTTAACGACACTTGCAGCTTACTTCTCTTTTCTATAAAAGAGAAACAGAAAATTAACGCTATTTAAACTTATTTCTTTTTATTTTTTTTGCACTCCCTTTTTATTTTTTAGCCACGCGCCATGCGAAAATTTTTTTCGCCCCCGCGCCGACTCTACTTTTGACGTGACAGACAGCAGTCTGTACTGTCACGCCCGGGTGGGTGAGGACAAAGGG
>JAITCX010000175.1 GCA_031282945.1 Elusimicrobiota bacterium | reverse complement strand
ATAAGTTCCGGCAAGCTCTCCTCGGCGCATGGGCGTTCTCTGGCGGGATTATCAGACGAAAAACAAATCAAAGCGCTTGTGCAAAAAATTCTAAACCAGAATTTATCGGTACGCGAACTAGAAAAAAATATAGGCGCCGCTAAACAAAAATCTCCAAACAAAAATAAGAAAAAACTAGAAATTGAATTGGAGGATTTTAATGTTAAACTCCAACAAAAGTTAGGCACAAAAACCTGCATAAAAGGTTCCAGCTAAAAAGGGAAGGTGGAGATTTTTTATCATACGATTGATGACTTGGAGAGAATTGCGCAGGCATTAAATATAAAGCTTTCCAATTGAAAATAAGAATTTCTTTTGGAAAAAAGCGTTTGGAATTATTTCGCTTTTGAGAAAGAAAAATAGAAAACTAAAAGCAGGGCGTTTTTCTCTTTTTGAAAAAAGAGAAACAGAAAAAATAACGACGCACTAAAGGTTAATTCTCTCTTTTCCAAAGAGAGACAAGAATCTCTTTTAGCAAAAGAAATAAAATCCAACGACATTTTTTAAAAGTTCATAACTTCTTTTCTCTTTATAATTTTTTTTGCGCTCATTTTTTATTGTAGGATGTCTTGGGAAAATTCCAATGCCTATAATTGCTTTAGATTTTGCGAGATTTGGGCATAAAAAACGGGCAAATTTTTATGTCCAAATCTCGCAAAAGATATGGTAAGGACAGGCGTTATAGTGTTCTCAAGGCGCCCTTAGTAGCTCAAAAATTTCTCGCATAAACAGCCCTCGTCATTCGCCGTGCCGAAGAAAATAAAAGGATCTCTGGATAAAGTACATCGTAGGTAAAAGTTTATTTCTCTCTTAAAAAAAGAAAAGTTTTTCAAGGTTTTTTCTCACTGAAAGTTCAGAACTTCTTTTTCTCTTTATCAAACTCTTTATAAATTTTTTTGCACTACTTTTTTGTTTGGCGCCTGCGCCCTTTCTAAAAAAAATCCGCCTTTTTTTACAAAGAATATTATCATCTTCCAAAAGGCAAGATTATGATCATCAACAACCAGAACCTTAGTTGCATTGATTTTCACAATGACAATAAGCTAAATTGAACGATCTAACCAACAACAGCATTAAAGAAATTAAGATATTCCCTACGCCTATTATTTAAATAATTTTTAATCTCACGAATGCGGCCTCTTAGGAAAAAATCATCTAATCAAACCGTTTGTGTTTCTCTAATATTTCTTGAGCAATAAACCTTATAATTATATTGGCATATCAACATATGGATCTCTAATGATAGCGTGTTGTTTTTGAAGATGTAAAACAATTAGATTATTCGTTTTTCTTCTAGTTTATTTGTATTCATTTTCCTTTTATACTCTATATTAAAACCCTCTGCATCTCTACGATATTGTTTTAATAATCTAAAAAATTGCGCTTTCTTTATTGTTAAAATTTCCTCTAATGCCTCTCGGTTTAATTTCCCTTGCTCATATTTTTTAAACATCTCTTTTACTTGCTTGTTATCAAACCTTTTATGCGCTTGTTTCATTTCTTAAACATCCTTTATAGGTTTAAGATATTGTATAATATTGTAGTCTCATTTTAAAATTGAAATAACAATTCAATTATTGAATTTATAATTTGACTAGCCAATTTTTTCGCGCTATAATTGCAAAATGCAAACAAAAGAAATTTGAAAAAATGTACAAAAAACAATAAACTGATTTCTTTAAGGAATATTCTAGTGAGGAAATTACCGTCAATTTTTTAATGGTTCGTATTATTCTATTTCGCTAACTACAACATCACTAAATTAAATGTAGGTGAATATTCAGCCGAATAGTTCTAAAACTTCTGGACAATATTAAAATGAAACTACTTTGTTATATCATACCACAAACGGATTTACCGAACATTACCATATTAAGGATCGGATAAATGCCTAAACGATCAAAACTATTTAAAACAGGGGATTCCTTTGGAAATAGCGAGCAGGCATTGATGCTTAAAGAATATTGGATTCATATTTATTGTGGAGATGCTTTATTGGAACTTGATAAAATCACTGATAACTCAGTTGATTGTATAATTACCGATCCACCTTATTTTCTTGATAAAATGGGGGATGATTGGAATAAAGAGAAATTAGAGGAAGCTTCCCAAAAATCAAAGGTTATAGGCGGTTTACCTGTTGGTATGAAGTTTGATTCCAAGCAAGGTATAGCGTTGCAGAAGTTTTATACCATTGTTTCCCAAAAACTTTATAGAGTGCTAAAACCCGGTGGATTTTTTTTATCTTTTAGCCAACCTCGTTTATCACATCGTATGGCAATAGCAATGGAAGATGCAAATTTTGAAGTAAGAGATATGTATGCTTGGCATTATTCTCAAAAATCACAAGCAAAAGCATTTAGTATGGATCATTTTATAGAAAAAAGAAATATATCCGATACTGAAAAAGAGCGAATAAAGAAAAAGCTCGCTGGTAGAAAAACTCCGCAATTGAGACCAACTTTTGAAACTATAGTCATGACACAAAAACCTAGAGAAGGAGGCTTTGTGGATAACTTCTTAAAATGGGGAGTTGGACTGATAGATACAAAAATAACACTTGACGGAAAATTTCTCAATACGGTTATGATGGTGGAGAAGCCTTCACGAGAAAAATATAATTGTCATTTGACGGTTAAACCGGTTAGACTTATACAACATTTAATTGAAATATTTACGAGTAAAGGGCAAATCGTGCTTGATCCTTTTTTAGGAAGTGGGACAACGGCGTTAGCATGTAAAAAATCGGGTAGGAAATGTATTGCAATAGAAATAAACCGTGATTATATTGAGATAGCTAAAACACGGATAAAAGGAGAAGTATATGACAAATATTAGGCCTAAACAATTTACAAGAATTGGGGAGTTTTATTTAGAAGAAGCTGTTTTGGATGTGTTACTTGAAGCTAGATGTGAAAATGGAGATGCTTGCATTGGTGCAGCTGAGATTAGCAAGCGGGCAGGTATATATGGGGATACTGGAAAAGTTCATATGAACGATGCTATCGCTACAGGATTACTGAATAAACTCTGTGCTGCTGGAAAGGTTGAACGATGCTCGCAGAGAAATAAACGTGGGGGGTGGAAAATTACCGATAAAGAATTTGAGCGTCGCAAAGATTAATAGGACAAAAGTCTCTTATCATCTTTTTTAGTTCAATCATTTTTTCTCTTATAAATTTCCCATTTTGCAAATTAATATTGCCGTCATAAAAATTTTAGCGGGGATTTTCTCCCCGCCAAAAACCTAAATATCCAAATTCTGCACATCCAGCGCATGCGTTTGAATAAACGCCCGTCTTGGATCCACTTGATCTCCCATCAAAGTTGTAAAAATTCTATCTGTCTCAACGGCATCCTCAAGGGTAACCTTCAAAAGTTTGCGTCTTTTTGCATCCATAGTTGTTTCCCACAACTGATCAGGGTTCATCTCGCCGAGGCCTTTATATCTTTGAATTGTAGCGCCTTTATTTCCCAACTCTCTAATTGTTTCAAGCAGTTGCATGGTGGAATAGAGTTCATAAACTTCGCCGTTTTTTTC
>JAITCX010000137.1 GCA_031282945.1 Elusimicrobiota bacterium | reverse complement strand
AAATTTTCAAACTTATCCGTAAAGTTTTTTACCGTCTCAAATTTATCATAAGTCCCAAAATACGCTGGATAGGCTTTCTCAACTTTAATTAAACATTTATCTAAAACATTCTCACTTTTTAATATATTGATTTTTTCCAATTCTTTCACTGCAAAATCCAAAAAATCTTCATCTTTCATAGACCACAGCTCATCGCCTTTATTGCAAAAATATTCCACGCCAAGCCACATTGTATTTTCATAATCCTTGATAATATAAGGACTCCAATTGTTAAATATTTCCATCCTCCCCGCTCTAACTTCTCTGTCTTGTATATAAATCCACTCGTCTGGAATTCTATTTTTATAAGAGGCAAACTTAGAATTATTTGAAATTTCAAGGTTCTTTACAAGTATCCCCGCAATCATAAAATCTCTGTAAATAAGACCTCGCGCAACTTCTAAAACTTGCTCGGATTTTTTATCAAAACTTTCTATTAAATTTTTTATAGGCATTGTGGAAATAAAATAATCGCCGCTGTATTTCACAATATTGTTATCTTTATCTCTTGCAAAAACTGCGGTAATTTTTTTATCCAAAGTTTCTACTTTAAAGACTTCTTGATTTAAATGTACCCCTTCCCCCGTTATTTTATCCGCCATTTTTTGCCAAATTTGACCGCAGCCGAGTTTTGGATAGAGGAAACTTTCAACTAAACTTACTTCTACATTTTTCTTTTTTGAATTATTATTTATTGCAAAAATTTTCTTTAAACTCTGCCATAAAACTTTTTTTATGGATATTCCTTTTATCCTTTGAACGCCCCAATCAGCTGGAATTTGAGAAGGTTTGACTCCCCAAACTTTATATGTATAATCTTTAAAAAATGTTAAATAGAGTTCTTTGCCAAAACGATTTATCATAAAATCCTCTAAAGATTTCTCATCCCTTTTAAAGAAAACTGAATGCAAATAACTAAAGCCTGATTTAAAAATACGCGCAAGCCCAAGATTTTTTATTGTGTTGAAATTTAATGAAACTGGATAATCAAAAAATTTCTGCAAAAAGAAAATTCTAGTTAAACGTTTTCTTTCAAGCATGCAATTATCTGTATTTTGAGGGTTGGCATTTGATGAGGGGAGATTTAAATATTTATAAGCGTCAAAATTGATTTCTCGGTTTAATAAAATATCGTCTTTTGCGGGCGCGCTTTGAAATGGTAAAAGTTCTAACCAAGTTTTCATTACTCTATCTGATTTTGAAAAAAATCTGTGGGGACCAATGTCTATTTTATTGGCTTTATAGTCTATAGTTTTGGAAATACCGCCAATGCAATTCTCCGCTTCCAATACCACAATATTTATATCCGTTTTTTTCGAAAGCTCATAAGCGGCTGTCAAACCTGCGGGTCCCGCGCCAATAATTATTGCTGTCTTTTTGTCCATTTTTTCACTCCTTTTTTTAAGTGTTTATTAGAATTATTATATCATAGATATGGAGGGGCTTGGAGGGTCGGCGGCTGCGCCGCCGACCCTCCCTTTTAAAAACCCGCTGACTAATATTGCAAAATTTTATCTTGATTTAAAAAAATATCTTTGCTTTGCACAAAAAGATTAAATATTAATGAGCGGGTTTTTTAAAAGGCGTGCGCCACGCCGTTTGGCGCACGCAAGCCCCAGATCTAGCGGCAAAATATGAAATTTAGAGCGCACAAAAAAACCAAAAAGTTGAGGCTGTAAATAAAAACTCAATAATATCGAAAAATAATTTTACAGACGAACGTCGGCTCCCAGAAATCAAAAGAAAACAACTTTCTAGCGTTCTTTTGAACAATAGATTTAAGAATTAAAGTTCACTGTTGTTTTCTTTTATCTAAGCAAAAAGCGCCGCAAAAACCCATAAAAAAGGGATAGAAAATATTTTCTATCCCTTTTTATAATCGTTATTTTTGTTTATTTTCTAAAATCAATGTTGTTTTATTTTTTCTTACAAGATCCTCATTACATCGGCAGTTTCATATTGCCTGCAATTTTCTTAACTTCCCCCGCCATAATATTTTGAGCTTTAGATATCGCTTCATTTACAGCTTTTATCAATTGCTTTTGGGATTTTTCTTTATCTTGAGAAAAAAATTCATCGGGCAAATTTATTTCCAAAAACTCATTTTTTGCATTTAACTTTATTCTTATATTTGCGCTTTCCGTCTCCACAACCTGCCCCCGCAGCGCCTTATCCATTTCCGCCATTTTAGACCGCATAGCAACAGCATCTTTAGCCATTTTGAGAAAATCCATTTCCGCCCTCCTTGACCTTTTTCATAGATATAAGCAAAACCTTAGTTGCAATATAAAGCGCAGCCCACACGCCTACCAAAATTAACCCAGCTATCCTCAAACCCCTCAACAAAAAAAATATCCCCACCACTCCGCAAGCAATGCTTATAACAGACATATACTTAAACAAATTTACTTTTTTAGATTTGTCCATTTCTTTTTTCTCTCCATTTTAATAATCGTTATGTAAAAAATAATATTTATCCAAAACAAAACCGCAACGCTCACAACTCCCGCGCCAAACCCCGCCCGCCAAAAAATTAAAATGCCTAACGCAATATCTATGACAAACACCAATACGATAATTTTCTTTATTAACTTTATGCTCATAACTTTATATTCTTAAAAATTCTCCTCAAAACGCCGCATTCAAACTCATTTATTCTTTTTCATTTTCCGTCTCAATTTCTTGCGCAACTTCTAAATCCTCAGCGCTTTCATCAATTTTTTCATACTCAATATCCTGCTGATGCAATAATCTCTGTTCCTCATTTTCCTCTATTTTCTTAGCCAGTATTTTTGCATCTCTTATTTTGTCAAGCGCAATTGCCACAATCGCAATATCGGAAGGCCTAATTGACGGCAGCTTTATCATTTCCGAAATTGTCTCAGGTAAATGAAATTTAAGCCGCTCTCTCGTTTCCGCAGAAAGCGAAGGAAGCTTGTCATAATCAAAGCCGCGCGGTATATGCCTGTCGCTATACTTATTAACTTTATTTAAAAGTTTATCTTGAATTTGAATATAACCTTTATACTTTTTGCAAATGCGGTATTCCTGCTCAACTTTTTGCATAGTCCATGGCGCAAGCTCCGCTGGAGTAGGAAGCGGTTCGTCTGATCCTTCCTCTAAAATCCGTATCGCTTTTTTATAGACCTCAAATTTTTTCATTTGCGCATCATTAATAAGCCCCAGCTTATAACCCTTTTCCATTAAACGCAAATCCGCATTGTCATTTCTTATAGAAAGCCTGTATTCCGCCCGCGAGGTAAACATTCTATAAGGTTCATCCATCCCTTTAGACGTAATATCGTCAATTAAAATTCCTATATAAGATTCATATCTCTGCAAAATAAACGGCTCCTCGCCCCTCACATACAATGCTGCATTGACCCCCGCCACAAACCCTTGCGAAGCCGCCTCCTCATACCCTGTGGTACCGTTAATTTGACCTGCCAAAAACAAACCTCTCACACTTTTTGTTTCAAGGTTCTTTTTAATTTGCAGAGGAGAAGAATAATCATATTCAATCGCATAACCGTATCTAATAACTTTGGCATGTTCCAACCCCGCAATAGAATTTATCATCTTTTGTTGAACGTCAAAAGGTATGCCTGTAAAAAGTCCATTTAAATAAACTTCATTGGTGAGCCTGCCTTCTGGTTCTACAAAAACTTGATGGCTGTTTTTTTGCGGATAACGCTCAACTTTTTCCTCAATAGCGGGACAATAACGCGGACTTTTGCTATTGCTTTCGCCAATATCTATTGACGAGAGTTGAAGGCTGTCGGCTACAATTTTATGGGTTTGCGCATTGGTGTGGGTGAGATAACAGGAAACTTGATTAAGCCCTGCCCGCCAACTTGGAACATCAGTGAAATGTGAAAAAGGAAGGGGGTTTTCATCGCCCGGCTGTTCATCCATTTTAGAATAATCTATAGAATTGCTGTTTATTCTCGGCACAGTCGTGGTCTTAAATCTGCCCAGTTGCAAACCGCAATCCGACTCCAAAGACTTAGATAAAAATGAAGCGTTGCGCTCGTTAAATCGACCGCCGGGAAAATAATCTTTGCCTAAATAAATGCGTCCATCCAAAAATGTGCCGGTGGTTATGACAACCGAATGCGCCGCAATATCCTCGCCTGTTACAATTTTTATTCCGCACACTTTTCTATTTTTAACATTTATCGCCGAAACTTCCGATTGCAGAATATCCAAATTTTCCTGCTGCTGCAATGCCAAGCCCATCATCATTGAATACAGACCTCTATCGCATTGCGCCCTCGGCGACCAAACCGCCGGGCCTTTGGAAGCGTTTAACATTTTAAACTGAATACCCGTCTTATCGGTGAGGATGCCCATCTGACCGCCCATAGCATCTATCTCTGTTACCATCTGGCCTTTTGCCACGCCGCCTATCGCAGGGTTGCAAGCCATGCGCGCAACCGCATCCACGTTTATTGTGACCATTAAAGTATTTAATCCCATTCTAGCGCTTGCCAGCGCCGCTTCGCATCCTGCATGTCCAGCCCCAACCACAATTACATCATAAATTTTGTCCATCAACTTCTCCTATCAAGCTGCAAAAAACCGCAGCCCCGACTAAATTAATACATTAAAAAACTAAAGTTTATAATAAATATTTTTATAGGGATTTTTGTTTATGGCGCGATACTTAACAAAAGCCGCAGGGTCAATTTGAGTGATGTCCTTTTTAAAATATTTTCCGTATTCAGCTATATGTTTTCTTAAAAATACAATATCCTCATCCGTCAGCTCAACGACCGAAGCTTCTTTGCCTAAATCAAATTTTTCTACAGGTTTAGCCATATAAATGCTGCCGCCATGCATTCCCGTTGCGCAAAAACGTCCCGTCAAATGTTCGTCCTTAACATTTAACCCCAAAACAATTATGGCGCCCCCCGCCATATACTCACCTAAAAAATCCCCGGCGCGCCCGCCGATGACAATCAAAGGTTTCATATCTTGATATTCTTTCATATGGATGCCCACGCGGTAACCCACATTATTCTCAACATAAATGGCTCCGCCGCGCATAGCGTAGCCCGCGGTATCGCCGCAATTTCCATGGATAATTATTTTGCCGTCATTCATTGTATTGCCCACAGCGTCTTGAGCGTTTGCAAATACTTCAAGTTCCGCGCCGTCCATATAAGCCCCCATATCATTGCCGGGGGTCCCGTTGATTATAATTTTAACGCCTTTGGGTAAAGCGGCGCCGATATACCGTTGGCCGAAAATATTGTTTAGTTCTATTTCTTTGTGGCGGGAGATAGATTCCCTTATAATTTCATTTAATTCTTTATATTTTATATTTAAAGCATTTATAGTTTTCATTGATTTATCTCCCACAACTTATCATGCCTTTCTTTTTTATTGTACACATTTAAACCGATATCTTGTTGTTTTAAATCATATTCCAACTCGGAAAGTTTCGTTTGATTTTTTATTAAATCGGTATAAATTCCAGCCCGCGCAATATCATTTATTAAAACAAATCCTTTGAGCGTATCATCTGCAATATTTAATCTGCGCAGTTTATATTCATTTTCATCCACAAAAAGATTGTCCTCTTGGCCGCCTGTTAAACCGGCGCAAATCAACTGCAGTCCAAAAAAGGAAATGGCGTTCATTGAGGTAGACGGATTTAATGCGATGTCTTCCCCCGCCATATTAAAGCCCGCCGTTTGGCCTTGCGCCGTGGCATTGGGCATAATAGCTAGAATTTTTTCCTCATTAGATAGCAATTCTCTGGTTTGAACGCAATCGCCCGCCGCATAAACATCGGGATCTGAAGTCTGCATTTTTTCATTGACGACAATCGCCCGTTTAACTTCCAAACCTGCATTTTTTGCAAGCTCAACATTTGGGCGCACGCCTATTGCAATTATCAAAATATCGCAATCCAAAACCTGCCCATCCGATAAAATTACCTTCTGGACATTTTCATCTCCATAGACTTCCCCAACGCTCTTACCTAAAATAAAGTTTATGCCTTTTTTCGATATAAATTTCTCAATGAGGTTTGCGGCGCTTTTATCCAAAATCGAAGCTAAAATTCTATCCGCCAAATCTACAACTGTAATGCTTCCAACTTTACCATGCAGAGCTTCCGCCGCCTTCAATCCTATTAAACCGCCGCCCACGATTACAACTTTAGAATTCGGTTTTACCGCATGCTTAATTTTGTCAGCTTGATCAAAAGTTAAAAAAGTGAAAACATTTTTTTGATTGGTTAAATTTTTTGTAGGCGCAATAAAAGGAACGCTTCCCGTTGCCAAAAGCAATTTGTCATAGGGGAAAGTTTTGCCGTCAGTGGAAACTGCAATTTTTTCTTTGAGATTTATTTGGGCGATATGGGTATTGAGGTCAAGATGGATTTTCTGCTCGTTATAAAAATCTTTGCCTTTATAAAAAATTTGTTCATAGGAAACTTTACCGCTTAAATAATAAGAGATCAAAGGCCTGCCGTAAACTTCAATGCCTTCATCCGAAATTATTGTAATGCCTGCATGTTTATTTTTCTCTCTAATTGCCGCCGCCGCATTAATGCCCGCGGCGCCGTTTCCTATTATTAAGCATTTCATTTAACGTTCTCCAATTTCAAAGCTTCATTTGGACAATTTGCAACGCAGGCGGGTTCCTCTAATTCTATGCACAAATCGCATTTGGAAACAGCTTTGCCGTCCGCCCCTTTTTTAATTGCGCCAAAAGGACATACCAATAGACAGGATAAACATCCTATACACCTATTTTTATCATTTTTAACTATTCCGTCTTTATCTTTAAACATTGCTCCTGAAATGCATGCCATTATGCATTTTGGATCTGTGCAGTGGCGGCAGGAAAGCGCAAAATATTTTATAGTTTTAGGGGTCAATACTTCCTCTATGGTTATAGCTGAAAATGTAGTTTCTCTTTTATGGGCTTTAACTATATCTTTACTTTTTGAATGAGCCGTTCTGCAGTAAACCTCGCATAAACCGCATCCTAAACATTTGTCCTCAAGCGGATAAACTTTTTTCATAAATACCTCTGGCATAAAAATTTCATTAATTATTGACCGGCATATTTGATGCCCAAAACTTTTAATTCCGTTTCATTTAAACCCAAACCGCGCAGCATCAATTTGTTTCCTCTCAAACTATCTATTGCATTGATACCCATACCGCCCAAAATTTCGCATATTTCATGATTCCAAGCGGTAACTAAATTTATAAGCCTCTTATACATAATATCTGGATTTAAGCGTCTAACCAATTCTGGAACCTGCGTTGCAATTCCCCAATTGCATTTGCCCGCCGAACAGGCATGGCACATATGGCAGCCCAACGCAATCAAAGCCGCCGAGGCGATATACACCGCATCCGCTCCAAGAGCGACAGCCTTGACAATATCAGCGCTGTTTCTTATTGAGCCGGCCGCAATCAATGAGATCTCGTTTCTAATATTTTCTTGGCGCAATCTCTCATCTATTGCCGCAAGCGCCAATTCTATTGGAATTCCAACATTATCTCTAATTCTTGCGGGAGCCGCGCCCGTGCCTCCTCTAAATCCGTCCACTACAATTGCGTCAGCCCCCGCCCGCGCTATGCCGGAGGCAATGGCGGCGCAATTATGAACCGCCGCAATTTTTACAAATACTGGTTTTTTATAATTAGTCGCTTCTTTCAAAGAATATATGAGTTGGCGCAAATCTTCAATTGAATAAATGTCATGATGAGGCGCCGGCGAAATCGCATCCGAGCCGACAGGAATCATTCTCGTGCTTGAGACATCCTCGTCAACTTTTTCTCCCGGCAAATGTCCGCCGATACCGGGCTTGGCGCCTTGGCCGATTTTAATTTCAATAGCCGCGCCTGCATTTAAATAATCTTTATGCACTCCAAAACGGCCTGAAGCTACTTGCACAATTGTATTTTTGCCATACTTATAAAAATCTTTGTTTAAACCGCCCTCGCCGGTGTTATAACATATGCCGAGTTCCGTTGCCGCTCGGGCAAGAGATTCGTGAGCATTTCTTGAAATTGAGCCGTAGCTCATCGCCGAAAACATTATGGGAATTTTTAGTTCAACTTGGGGAGGCAGTTTTGTCAAAAGCCTGCCGTCTGGGGCATACTCAAGCTTGTCGGGTTTTCTGCCGATTAAAACGCGGGTTTCCATAGGTTCGCGCAAAGGATCTATTGAGGGATTAGTAACTTGGCTTGCATTTAACAGCATTTTATCCCAATAAATTGGAAAGGGTTTTGGATTTCCCATACTGGCAAGCAAAACGCCGCCGCTTTGAGCTTGGCGGTAAATATCTTTTATAGCGTCCTCAGTCCAATTTGCATTTTTTCTAAATTCCAGCCCAAACTTTTTAATCTTTAAAGCTTTAGTAGGACATAACACAACGCATCTATGGCAGTCCACGCATTTGGAATCATCAGCGCGCATTACATTGTCTTCTGGGTCATAAGAATGCACTAAATTTGCGCACTGCTTGGCGCAAACCTTGCATTGAATACATTTATTTTCATCTCTGCAAACTTCAAAAGTTGGGGTTACAAGGTTTAACATTTTTGCGCCTCCGGCTCTAACTTAACAATAAATGGATTGCCGCCTCGCAAAGACCAGACCTTATCAACTTGTGGGCAAATAATGCGGATAGCGCTTTCCTCGCTTGCCATATAGAAGCTTTTTCCTTTTTG
>JAITCX010000052.1 GCA_031282945.1 Elusimicrobiota bacterium | reverse complement strand
CAAATGTTCTAAAGAATAAAGTTTTTTCTGCTCCCTTTTTATACTCACTAAGAGTTGGGTCATAATTATCCATCTTTACTTCTGCCGTGTTAACTAAAACAGAATTTTCTATAGCGGATCTTATTTTCATAACTAGTGCGGTATTTTTAATGCGTTTAGTTACCCTAGCTTTGCCCGAATTCGCTTTCCCTGTTAAATGTTCTCCCGCCCTGTTATTTTCTATCGTGATAATTCTGCCGTCTTTTGTATGTAACTCCTCCCCATATAAAACCCCTATTGCTTCCTCTATTTTTGTATCTATCTCCTTTTTAGAAGCTCCTTTTATATTTTTAATCTCACTGGTTATATCGGTTGCTTCAATTTCATACTCCCTCCCGTCTATATTCTTTAGTTTTTCTACCACTATCTCAGGAGCTTTTTGGTTAAACACTCTAGTCTTAGGCGTTTCGTTTGTTGTCTGCGGGGATTTATCAAAAATATTTTTATCAGTTTTAGGGCTTACCTTCTCATTTGTTTTTATCAATTGCACTTTTACTTCAGGGTTAGTAAGCTTCCCGTTTTCTTTACCTGCGCTCACGCTTACTAAAAATACCTCATCGCCTATGCGCATTGTCACGCTTGCTTTATTGTTTACGCTCTCTTGTTGAGCGTCTGTCAAGCCGTTGAAAACGCTGTTCAATGCTTTTTTATATCTGTATTGCCCGTTGTCTGCCCAGTAGTTACCAATTCAGTCCATTTGTTTTGCAAATAAGTTTTTATATTTTGGCTTATCGCTTTGCCTTTTTCTTGGAAATTATCGTCTTTAACGCTTGCATAGTCTTGGGTTAGGTCTGTTGCGCCTTCCACTAATTCATTTAGAGCTTTCGGCGCAACTCCCTTCTTGCTCCTAGCAATAATCGCTTTAAACATTTCGTATGAAGTTTCTGGCGATACCCCTTGTTCCAAATACTCGTTTGCCAATTGCGCAAACATTATCCCGTATTCTTTCGCCGCTTCTTGCGACACACCAGCGTCAAGCACGGTCTGCTCGGCTTTTTGTTGGATTTCGCTTATTTTCGCTTGGTTTTCTGCCAGCCAAGTTTTTCAACTATATCCTTTATTTCAATTTTAAAATGGGACTCCTCCAATACAAATATTGCGGAATCTAACTTCCTAATTTCTTTATTTAGTTTATAAAGTCTAAATTCAACTTCATCATACGGGTTCATTTTATTTACATTTGAATACATTGCCTAAAAATAAAAAAGAATTACAATTTTCTCAAAAAATCTGCACAGAGAATATTATACACGGCAAACAAAAATACGGATTTATTAAGTTTAAAAATCTATTCTCTTTATTAAATCCATTTTTAAGTTGCCAAAAAACAACATACTCTTTTTAGCATTATCCCAACCCTCTACTCTCACACAGCGCTACATCTTTCTCTGATAATCCAATTCATTGTCCAACCATATAAATCTCGTCTGTTCCCATGCATTTTTACTTTCAAATATTTTTCTACAACCCCAATAATTAATGGATAATAGACGTTATATTTCTTAAGAGCGCAAAATTAAATATACCCCATGCAATAATAATAGAAATTCCCCCGTTTAGATATTATAATTATCACTTTAGCTCTTAGAGCGCTTGACAAAATACCCGCTTTTAATTTATAATCGGCAATCAAGGCTTAAGAGCGCTATTTTAGAAATTATGCGAATTTTATCCTAAACAGGAAATTAATGAAATGAAAGGAGGCAGTATTATGATTAAACCGTTAGGGGACAGAGTTTTGGTTAAACCAGCGGAGGCCAAAGAAGTTAAAAAGGGAGGAATTATTATTCCTGATACAGCAAAAGAAAAGCCTCAGGAAGGAGAAGTTATAGCTGTGGGAAAAGGAAAAGTTGCAGAGGACGGAAAGCTCATAGCTTTGGAAGTTAAAAAAGGCGATAAAGTCCTTTTTGGAAAGTATTCTGGAACGGAAGTAAAAATTGATGATAAAACATATCTTATTATGCCCCAAGATGATATTTTAGGGATTATTGAATAATAAATAGGAGGATGAAATGGCTAAACAATTAGTT
This sequence comes from Elusimicrobiota bacterium, assembly GCA_031282945.1. Classification (GTDB taxonomy): domain Bacteria; phylum Elusimicrobiota; class Endomicrobiia; order Endomicrobiales; family Endomicrobiaceae; genus JAITCX01. The sequence continues at coordinate 5,995 of JAITCX010000052.1, read as the reverse complement.
TATGGCGATGAAGCCCGCAAGTTGATGAAAGCAGGCGTTGACAAATTGGCAAATGCTGTAAAAGTTACACTGGGACCGAAAGGGAGATATGTTGTGCTAGATAAAAAGTTTGGCTCTCCAACGGTTACAAATGACGGCGTCACAATTGCAAAAGAAATTGAACTTGAATGTCCATTTGAAAATATGGGCGCCCAGTTGGTGAAAGAAGTCGCCTCAAAAACAAATGATGTCGCGGGAGACGGCACAACCACCGCCACCGTTTTGGCTCAAGCAATTATTGATGAAGGTCTAAAAAATATTACAGCCGGCGCAAATGCAAACCACATAAAAAAAGGTATTGAAAAAGCTGTCGCCGCTGTTGTTGGAGAAATTAAAAGAATTGCAAAACAAGTGAAAGGAAAAGAGGAGATTGCACAGGTCGCCTCAATTTCCGCAAGCGATAAAGAAATTGGAAACTTGATTGCAGACGCTATGGATAAAGTTGGAAATGACGGCGTCATCACTGTTGAGGAAGGGAAATCCAGCCAAACAGAGTTGAACGTGGTGGAAGGAATGCAGTTTGACAGAGGCTACATTTCACCTTATTTTGTAACCGATACCGAGAGAATGCAGGCAGTTTTGGAAGATCCTTATATAATTATAACAGACAAAAAACTTAGCTCTATGCAAGAAATTTTGCCTCTATTGGAAAAAATTGTCCAGCAGGGCAGACCCTTTCTAATTATAGCTGAGGATGTTGAGGGCGAGGCTCTTGCAACTTTGGCGCTCAATAAAATTAGAGGGACATTGAAAGTTGTTGCAGTGAAAGCTCCCGGATTTGGCGATAGAAGAAAAGAAATGTTGGGCGATATTGCAGTGCTTACCGGCGGAACGGTTATTTCCGAGGAAGTCGGTTTGAAATTTGACAGCGCAACTTTGGAAATGCTTGGTCAAGCCAAGAGAGTCGTTGTAGACAAAGAAAACACTACAATTGTTTCTGGAGCAGGCGAGAAAAAAGATATTGATGCAAGAATTGCACAAATCCGCAAGCAAATTGAGGACACGAAATCAGATTATGACAAAGAGAAACTTCAGGAAAGACTTGCAAAATTAGTTGGCGGAGTTGCAGTGATCAATGTTGGAGCGGCTACTGAATCCGAAATGAAAACTCGTAAATTTAAAGTTGAGGATGCATTAAATGCAACTAGAGCGGGCGTTGAGGAAGGCATTGTGGTCGGCGGCGGCGTGGCTCTTTTAAGAGCGCAGGCTGTTGTTGAAAAACTTAAATCTGATGATTCTGATGAGCAGACGGGCATTTATATAATTGCTAAGTCTCTCGAAGGACCGCTTAGAAAAATAGTTGAAAATGCCGGCGTTGAATCGTCTATTGTTGTAGACAAAATTAAAAATTCAAAAGATCCTTCTTTTGGATATGATGCCGACACAAATCAGTATCTTGATTTAATAAAAGCTGGAATTGTAGATCCTGCAAAAGTAACGAGAAGCGCTTTGGAAAACGCAGCTTCAATCGCAGGACTTATTTTGACAACTGAAACTCTAGTGGTTGATCTCCCCGAGAAAAACCCTAAAGTTCCAATGGGCGGCGGAATGCCCCAGATGCCCGAATATTGATGCCGTAAACAAAAGAGAAATTCTTTTAGCAAGCAGTCAAAAGCCCGTTACCTTAAAAGGTAACGGGCTTTTTTGTTGTGTGTTGTGGGACGATTACTTAGGAACTCTCAAGACCCTTTCTTTTTTATTAGCTTTATCTTTGAAATTATCTCAGGCATTATCTTATTGAATATCTCCAACGTTTTTTCTATTTTATAGTCGTTACGTCCTTTTAATATCATCGGGATTAACGTAATTTCTGCTTCCGCTCTTAATTTTATGAGATCATTTAGATTCTTACCAAGATTAAATCGAAATTTTTCTACATCATCAAGGAGTTTACTATTTTGGAGATTATTAACAAAAAGAGCTACAAACTTATCATCTGTAAATGAAAAACCTTGCCGCGCCGCATAATATATATCAAAAAAATCTCTTGGAACATTTCTATCTAAAAGCGCCGTTAATTTTTGCGCCATAATTTCTATTAGTTGGCATGTTTTTACTTTGTCCATTGTAGATATAGACGCTTTAATTATATTTTGAGAAAATTTATGTTTCACTTCCCTGTATTCCGGCGTCAGTATAACATCATTATTATGACACCTAATATCTATGTTTATCTTTGAATTTTCTCTAGTATTGTTTACTATAGAAGTATATCCAAATTCATAAACTTGCAGCCTTGAATTATCATATTTTTTATGACTAATAAATTTTAATGAAAATTGCTCCATAAAAGAGGAAATATTATTTTTAATATCTCTAAAGATACTGCTTCTACTTGAGATTCCCCGTTTTTCTTCCCCTCTTGTCTGCGGTTGAGAATTTAATGTAAAATCCAGATCCTCGCTTATTCTAGAATAATCTAAATATAATTTATTTAGAGCTGTTCCGCCTTTAAAAATTAAGTTGGGATTTAATTTATCTATTTGTAAAAGAATTAATGTTAAATAATAATCTTTCTCTATAAAAATTGGATTTATTTTTAATACATTTAAAACTGCTATTATTGCCTCTCGCAACTCTATGCTATCTAATTTATTCACAAACTATAATCCCCCATTTTTTATTTTTTTTGCCTTCCATTATAAAACGACAAGTAGATGTCAATGCGGTATTTTTAACGCTTTCATATAATGGCGCAGTTAGCCGCTCATCTACTTGCGCCTTATCAAAAATCACTCCCATTTTCTTGCGAGTTCTAATTTTTGGAAACCTGACGGCATATTCTATAAGTTTATTGAGATCGCATTTATTATCTTTTATTCTTGCCACTACTCTCCCTCTTGCCTCCCTAAAGTTCCATTTATCAACAAAATCTATTATTGTTCTTTCAAAATCACTTATCTTTACTATTTCGTCATTTATTTCCATATCTTTTATTCCATAAAAAAATTCTTCTTTTAATTTTATAAATTTAAACGGCAGATAATTTATTTCTTTTTCTGCCGACATTTTTGTATTAAAAAAAAATGTCACAACAGGAATTTGCTCTGTCAAACCATACATATTAAAAGCAGTGACATGACCTATATAATATTTATAATTGGCAAAAAAAATATTTCCTATTTTAAAAGTATTTATTTGCCACCCCGTCGGCTGCGCCGCTATAGGACTAAATGAATAAACTCCTCTCTTTATTGGAGTTAAAATTTTTTTTCTCTTCAGTCTATAAATAAATTGTGGAGTATATTTATAACTTGGAGGCATATATTGTTGAATTTCCTCCAGATAAAAAATGTCTTTTTTAGACGAAGTTAATTTATTTATTATTTGAATTTCATTGCCGCTAAAAGTTGAAAATTTACTTATTTCATCCATATTATCATCCTTTGATATGTTTTTTTAATAAGTTATTAATCTTATTAATTATTATCTTAGTAAATAAATATATTATTTTCAATATTCTTGTTCTCTTTCTAATAGTAATAAGCTTTCCTTTGATATGTTTTTTTAATAAGTTATTAATCTTATTAATTATTATCTTAGTAAATAAATATATTATTCCCCTCTGATCGCGCTACCCTCCCAAAAGAAAAGACGCCCCGTCGAATAAAATCACTTTATTTGACGAAGCGTCTTTTTGCGTTCTCAAGTCCTAGAATGCCCGCTATTTTCTATTTTTCTTTTCACAAAATAAAATTCAATTTCATTACTGCACCGTCAAAGTCACGCGGCGGTTTTTAGCTCTGTTGGCCTCAGAGTCGTTTGGCGCAATAGGATCTTTTGATCCCAGTCCCCAATATTCAATCTTAAATGGATCGACCCCATTGTTAACCAATTCTCTGTAAACAGCATCCGCCCGCCGCCAAGAAACCTCAATATTTATTTCATCGGTCCCTATATCATCCGCATAACCAATGAGAATTAATCTCCTGTGAGGACGGCGCGCCAACCTTTTTGCCTCCATAACTATAACCGCTCTATCAGCCGCGCTCAATTGCCAACTATTAAAATCAAAAGACGCAAGCGTTACCGTGTAAACATCGCCGGACGAATTTCTCAACGCCTCCTGCTCTTTATCTACATCCAAAACGCGCACCGCCATAGGAGGAATATACCTCTCCCCTCCGCCCGTCTCCTGCCGCACATACGGCTCCGCCGGCGCGCCGTCAAACAACTCCATGTCTTGCCCCTCTGCGTCAGGGTCTAAAAATGGAACAATCTCATTTGAAGGTTGAGGCGGGGCTTGCCGCTCGACATTTTCAACCTCAACAGGCGGTTCAATTTCAACCGCAGGCGCTTCTATAGGCTCAGGCGGCGCAACAGGGGGCGCGGCGGGAGCTAAATTTTCGGCCTCAGGTTTTTGAGGTTGGGGTTGCGCGCTTTCGGTTCTACCTTGGAAATACCATTTCACGCCAAGTCCGCCCGCAATTTGCATTTGATCTTTGGCCAACCCTAAACTAGAAGCGGCATTTGCCGTTAAATCTACATTTTGAAATATTGGATAACTTGCAGCCAAATTAAAACCTATCACAGAATTTGAATAAGGCGCCGCTTCAATTTTTGAAAATTCCGCAGAACGCGCTAAAAAATGCATAGTGTATTTTTTCTCTGCGCCAAGAGCGAGAAACCCAACATAAACTTTTGCGCCCAATTCTAATTTACTCAAACTCTTTGAAAAGTTTATCCCGATATCCGTCTCAAGCCGCCTGTAAAAATCCGCATCCACAATTAAAGCCGCATTGCTCCCATTTTCATAACTTTCCTCAATTTTATCGTTTGACACATTTGCAAAATTTGCCCGCGCAAAAAAATCAATGTCCACCCCTAAAAAATTTAATCCCGGCGTAAATTCTAGCTCCGACAAAACTTTTAGCGCTTGAACATTAAAATTTGATTGCAGAGTTTCCGCCAAAACGATATCTACTTTTCTTTCCGCATTTATATTGTTTAGCTCATAACCTAAATTTAATTTTACATTTAGCAAATTTCCAAACAACCCAAATGCGCCGCCGTAAAGGCCGCCCCCAAAAGTTTTGACATCGGCTTTATTAATTTTGCCCTGCTTCACATTTTGACTTCCCGCATTTGCAAAAACTCCAGCTCTTATTTTTTGCGTTTTTATAATGTCGGCTCCCACAACCGCCCTACCGCCTTCCGCCTCAAAAGCCCCCATGACATTTTTCTTATCCGTTTGAAAAAAACCGCCGTCAACCGTCATCCAAATTTTTCTAGTTGTATTTTCTACATTTTCAAAAAAACTGTTTGGGTTTATATCAAGCGCTGGAAGCGTTAAAAGAGTCGCCAAAAATGAACCGCTCAATTGCTCCAAAAATAAAGGAAAATTGCCCCTATCATAACGGGCAGTCTCCTCAGCGGCGCTCCACATCTCAACTATTTGCGGCGCATCGCTTGGCAAAGTATCATAGAGCAATTTTTGAGTTTGATCTTGATTATATGTTAAATCTGGAAAATTTAAGGGAATCGCTTGACTTTCAAGCGACAGCTTAAGCCCAGTTATAATCTTTGAATCCTCAACTGCAAGCGAACTAAAATTATTTGCATTTGAGCCGCCGACATTTGTCTCATCATAAATAATTTTCCATTTCCAAAGTCTGCCAATCCCAACAACCTCGCCTGAATTTTGCGCAAAATTTCCAATTATCGTCCCGCTAGTTTCTGTAAATGTTACAGTTGCAATAATAATTTCCATGCTCGTTTTATAACCCCGCGCATATGCATCTGCCAAGGCGGACATATCTAAAGCCGCCCCGTCAATTGTCAAAGTTGCATATTGCTCTGACGCTAAATCGGCTAACACATTTACTTTATTTGAAGTTTGATTTTTAGTGTCCACATTGAAAATTATTTTTCCCGCAACGGTGGAATGATCAATTAAAAATAAATTTGCATTGCCGTCAAAAATCAAAGTTGAATTTTTAGCCATAAATAAATTTTT
>JAITCX010000021.1 GCA_031282945.1 Elusimicrobiota bacterium | reverse complement strand
CAAAATTTCAGCGTTGCAAAAGTCAGCTCGGCGGCGTTTGGCGGAAAACTGGCAATTGATGCAGACATCAGCGCGCAGAAAGCGGATTTAATTGCGGCGCAGGATTTGGTAACGCTTGGCGAAACTTTTGAACTTGACATTTCGGTTATTGGGACGCGGGCATTGAATTCCAGAGTCAAAATTATTTCATCGCCTGAGACAAATGTAGAGTTGACGCAAAAGATATTTAACAATCGCGCATTTGCCGCCAATTTCAGTTCTGCTGAATCTACATTATTTAGCAAAACTTGGCAGACTAGGCAGCGCGGCATTGCATATGAAACGCATTTAGAGCGCGGTCAAAACGGCGACATATTTATGGTTGTCAATGGTCATGTGGATCCATTAAAAGCTCCGGATGCAAATCACAATGATTCCGAGCTTTATGCGGCGCTCACTCGGGGAGCGCAGGCTGAGGCGTCGGGCAGCCAGAATTTGCTAGATACTGGGGCGCTTTCCAAGGCGCACAGGGAGATGTGGGAGATGATGGAGGCGGATTCGGCTTTGATGGCTGAGGCGGCGGATGAGATGAGCGGTCAATTCTTTGCTGATTTATTGGATTATACTTTAGTTGACAGGACATATGAGTTGGTGTATGAGAATATTGTTTTACCGATAGACGCTTCAACGAAATATTGGGGGCAGGTTGGCGGCGGGGCGGTGAAATATTCTGCAAATGAAAATTCGTTAAACGATTTAAACATCAATGTGTTCAAGAGTTATTTTGGCATTACGTTTAATCAGACGTCTAGATCTTTATCTGGGGTTTATGTGGGATTTGACAGCAATTCTTTTCTTGAGGGGACAAAGCATGCGCAGATGCGCAATATAGAGGCGGGGTATTACAAGGGTTTATTTTTTGGCGCATTAACATTAAAAGGCAATGCGGCTATTGGTTTGCAAGCTTTTACAACTGAGCGCAATATAACGCTTGCGGCGCAGGAAAGTTTGACAAGCGGTTTCAATACTTATGGTTTAAAGGCTGGAGTTGAGGCGCAGTATTTATTGTGGTTGATTGAGGGATTATTACCGACTGACGGGCATGCGGCTGTGAAAGGTTTTGGCGGTTTGCATGGGGGGTTGGCTTCCAACGATGAGATTGTGGAGAGCGGGGATTTAGGTTATAGAGTTGACAGTGCGATAGGTTACAAACTATTAGCTGAGTTTGGTTTGAGGGCGGACGGGCAGGTGAACATGCTCAATTGGTTTGGAAAATTATTTGTAGGCGGTTTAGAATTTGGCAGCAGGGCTGCCTATGATATGAGCATCCATGATTCGTATACGCATCAAGATTTGAGTGATATTGAGGCGATGAGGCGTCAAAACATTTATGCTGGTTTAAGCGCTGGCGTGGAGTATTTATTTACGGCTCGTTTATCGTTTAATTCGCGTGTGACATTTAAGGGGGGGGCTGGGTTGTTTGAGTATTTTGGGAGCGTCGGGGCGACTTATCGGTTGGGGGGAGTAGGCGGCGGGGAGAATTAATTTCTTTTTAAAAGAAACAGAGCTTAAAGCATAGCTTTCTTTTTTAGAAAAGAGAGAGACAGAAAAACTAAAGCCGCTGAAGTCTTGTATAAAAAGAGGTGGAACTTTAAGGAATGGTTGTGTTGTAATTGTTGCAGAGGGCGCTCGGGTTGCGCCTCGTTTTTTATTTTAAAGGTTCTATTCCTAAATTTTGGTATAATGCAATTTATGGCGCCCTCTAAAATAGGTAAAATTACTATTCCTTATGGAGCAAATCCTCAAGATCATGAAATCACTACTGCTAAATTTCTCAATAAATTTGGCTTTGATGTTGAATTTCTAATTCCCATTGATGAAAATTGCGTTAAAACAGCTGACATAAAGATGAACGGCCTTTTATGGGAAATAAAATCTCCTAAAGGCGATGGGAAATATACGATAGAGCATATTTTGAGGAAGGCATCCAAAAAATCTAATAATATAATTGTGGATTTACGCAGAACTAAAATGAGCGATTACAGAAGTCTTTCTCAAATAGAAAAATTTTTTAAACTTATAAGAAATATTAAAATTTTATGGGTAATAACAAAAAGCGCAGAACTCCTTGACTTCAAAAAACCGTAAGTCCTGACTAGCCCTCCCCCCCCCCCCCCTAGACACCCCAGATCGCATTAAGCCGCCGTAGATCTCCATTATTGACTTTAAATAGCAGTTTTAATATACTATTTTCATAGGGAGCGCGGCCGGTGCGGGAGCAGCGGTTGCGCCCCTTTGTGATTCTCAGAGTTTATTGATTTAAAAAGATGATTTGTTTTGCGAGGCGCAGCCGCTGGTGGATAGCGAGGCTGCGTTTTGTTTTTTATTATTTCCAATTTTAAAAACAATTTATATTGTTATGGTGCAAAGGGAGCAAGCTTCTTAAGAGGCTTGCTCCTTTTTTAGTTATTGCGAGTATTTTTTCTATTTTTTCATAGTGTTTCTCTATTTTTTTGAGGATGAGTATTGTTGGCGTTTTTATTTTTGTCGTTGCTGTGTCGTACCTTTCCCCGCGCTCTTTTTATTTTTTTAGCCTAGCGAAAGCGGCAAAGTGCGGGGCGCATAGGGTGTCTTTGGCAACCCCAATGCCTGTAATTGCCGTAGATTTTGCGAGATTTAAAGGAAAGAAAACGAAGCGCGTCCTAGATGGACGTGCAAGTTTTCTTGACACATAAATATCGCAAAAGATGCGGCAAGGACGGGCGCTGAGGTTGCCAAAGACACCCTACTAATAAAAAAGGAGCGCAAAAAAATATAAAGAATTTGATAAAGAGAAAAGAAGTTATGAACTTTCAGTGAGAAAAAAATGAATTTTAAAAGGGGGATTTTAAGCGCTTATGCTTAATAAAAAGACAGCGCAAAAAAATAAATAGAAAAAAGTTTAAAGAGCGATAATTTTCTCTTTCTCTTTTAAAGAAAAGAGAAGTAAGCTGCGCGTGTTGTTAGTTTTTCTGTTTCTCTTTTTCCAAAAAGAGAAATAATTATTTCCTTAACTTTTCTTGAAATCTACAATTTTCTTTTGTCCCATAACGCCCTCTCAAAAATGCTAAAATATCAATCAATAAAATCACCTTCATTTCACATAAGGAGCAAGTCATGGAAACGCAAGATAAAAATATACTTAGCAATGGACAATTGCAAAAACTTCCTATCGGCATACAAGAATTTAAAGATTTGCGAGAGCAGCAATGTCTTTATGTAGATAAGACAAAACAAATTTATAATTTTATAAATAGCGCTATTGCTTTCCATACTTCAATTATTTATGACACGAAAATTTGAAGTATATTGGTTTGACAGGGGATCGTCGCGTTTTTTAATTGATTACAGAAAATGCCAATGAAATAGAGGATGAAATAAAGGAACTGAGCAAACAAATTGAGAAAAGCATTGTAAAGCTGGACGCCTCTTTATTTTCTAGCGTGATCAGTAAAGTCCTCACAAAAATTCCATTTAATTTATTTAAAGATAAAGGCGCTAAAGAAGCGATTTATCATTCAAGTTTATTGCTAGCGCTATGGGCATGCGGATTTGACGCTTGGGGTGAGGACAATACTGATATTGGAATTATAGATATTACTTGGAGATTTGATGATTATTTGTATGTTATTATGGAAGTCAAACAAACAAATAAAGTTGAAAAATTAGATCAAGTATTAAAACTGGCAAAGAAGCAAATTGAGGATAGGAAGTATTATGAAAAGTATCTCACCAAAAAAACGAAAGTGATTTCAATGCCGATAGCCTTTGTAAAAGCGCCAAAGAAAATGGTTGTGAAATGCGGGATGAAAGAAATTGAGAAATAAATTTTATTTTCTCTATC
>JAITCX010000196.1 GCA_031282945.1 Elusimicrobiota bacterium | reverse complement strand
CAAATGTCGCCTTTAATAAATTTATAGCGCGGGTCGTTTTCTACATCTTTTAAATTTTCTAAATTGCCGGCATATGTCAATTTATCGTAATTTATAACATTGTAATCAGGATATTTGTTTAATATAAATCTCACAAAATTTGATCCAATAAAGCCAGCTCCCCCTGTAATAAACAACAACTTTTTCATAAACTATCTCCTTGTTTTGCAAGCGTCAATAAATAGTCGCGGTATTCTCCACTGACTTCTTGACTTAGTTTTAATAAATCTTGGCGCTGTATATACCCTTTTTTAAAAGCTATTTCCTCAAGACATGCAATCATAATGCCTTGCCTGTCCTCAATTGTCTTAATAAACATTGACGCATCTAAAAGCGATTCATGCGTTCCCGCATCAAGCCATGCATATCCCCGCCCCAAACGTTCAACATGCAATTTCCCATTTTTAAGGTATTGCGCATTTACATCTGTAATTTCAATTTCGCCCCTCGCCGAAGGTTTTATTGACTTTGCAATTTTTACTACATTATTGTCATAAAAATATAAACCTATAACAGCCCAATTGGATTTTGGATTTTGCGGTTTTTCAACAATTGAAACCGCTTTATTGTTTTTGTCCAACTCAACAATTCCATACCTGTTTGGATCTTTTACATAATAGCCGAAAACGCTTGCGCCCTCTTTGCGGTCTCTGGCATTTTGCAAAATATCGGATAAGCCCTGACCATACAAAATATTGTCGCCTAAAATTAAAGCTACATTATCCGAACCGATAAACTTTTCGCCAATTATGAAAGCTTCCGCTAAACCATTAGGCTCTTCCTGCAATGCATATTCAATTCTCAACCCCAATTGCGCGCCGTCTGAAAAAAGAATTTTAAATAGAGGAAGCGTCTGCGCATTTGAAATTATCAAAATATCTCTTATCCCCGCCAACATTAAAACCGAAAGCGGATAATATATCATTGGTTTATTATATACAGGCAAAAGTTGTTTACTGACAGCTGTCGTCACGGGATAAAGCCTTGTGGCCCTGCCTCCCGCTAAAATTATTCCTTTGGTATTAAACATGTAAATCTCCTATTACCGCTTTACTTTTTATTTCTTGTTAAATCGCTTTTTTGATACTTTAAAAATTTTCCGGCGTTTCTCTCTATTAATATTAGTTAAATGCTTAAAATTCAACAATATATTCATTTTAAATTTTGTTTATCCATGAGATATTTTTAAGCCAATAATACTTGCAATCAATGTAAAAATAAATACCATGCGTAATATATTTGTAGGTTCATGGTATATCACTATGCCCACAATAACCGTTCCTACAGCGCCAATCCCTGTCCATACCGCATAACAAGTTCCCATTGGAATATGTTTTGACGCTTCATTAAGTAAATACATACTAAAAATTAAACAGGCGAAGAAACTAATAGCCCAAGGCCAATTTTTACTCCAATGAGTTAAGTTTTTAGATTGAGTTAAACAAGTTGTAAAACCAACTTCAAAAAGCCCTCCGAGAATAAGTAAAACCCATGCCATAAATTATTTCCCTATTTTAAAAAACTTATTTCTATTATACAGAAATAGATGATGCGTCCCATGTTTAGTCTTGGCGTCTACTCCTTCAAGTTATTTCCTTGACATTTAGCCTTCCTATTAACAATCCAAAATCCTTAATTTTCCGTCTCTCAATTATCAATTTAAACATGCAAATTTTCCACCGCTGCATTTCTTCTTTTTTTAGTTTTTATTAAAGTAGATTTTGGGCGCTTAACTTGCTTTTCTTTTCTCTCATCCCAAACCTTTCTGACAATATCTACTATGCTTTCACATTTCTTGTTTAAATTTCTTTTTAACTGAGCAACTTTTGCTCTCTCAAATTTGCGCGTGTCTTTTTCAACCATCGCAAATATTTCAGGCAGACTCATATTTTTTGTGCGCTCATAAAATCTTCTTTTTTGTTCCCATGTGAGCTGCAACGCCCGCTCAAGTTCTTTCCTTGACATTTACTATATCCTTTATAATTTTTTAGCGTAATAAACCGCTTTTTAGTCAACTCAAATTATTTTTTGATATTAATTATATATTTTATACCGCTATATTTTATTTTTTCAATATATTATCTAAATTGATTTCTTTTATCTTGAGAAATTTCTGCAACGCTGCAATTTGCGCTTCAATATCTTTTTTATTTTCAGGTTCTTTTTTCTTTTTTGCAAGCTTTTTTAGCCGCGCCGCTCTTTCTTTTTCAAATTTGCGTCCGACTTCCTCAAGATAACTCAATAATTCCGCTGAAGTCATATTTTTTACGCGTTCATAAAATCCTCTTTTTTGTTCCCATGTGAGCTTTAATGCCCGCTCAAGTTCTTTTCTTGACATTTAATGCCTCCTTAGGACTTAACATACGAAATGGATGAAGGTAGCCCATTGTTTTATTTATTTCCAATATTTTTTTCTCTTTATTGATATTTGCCAAATGCTTAAAATTCCAACTTAATAATATATCCATTTTAAATATTGATGCATATGCCGCATGCATAGAATCCGCAATACTTTTAGACGGCATAAGTCCATTATTTATATATGCGTTTGAAAGAACATTCATTCTCTCACCCATATGACCCTGAGCATTTAATCTTTTAATATTTGAATATCTATCTATTACATTAAGCAAACATTTTCTACGTACATCATTTCTAGTATTGTTTATTTCTTCAATAACAGGAGTCGAAATATATGCTTCCACTACATTGTTGACTACCGCACTCAAGAAAAACATTTCAGTATATTTTCTATACTCTGGAGAATCTTCAGCTATTAAAAAATTTATTATGCTCGTATCAAGATAAACTTTAGTCTTTGCCACGCCCTCCCCCTAAATTTTACCATTTTTCATTAATGTTTTAGCCGCTTTCCAAATCTGTCATAAATATTATTATTTAGCTGAATTATACGGAACCAAATGCGCCGTCCATCCTCCGAGTTTCGCCTCATTATAAGCGTTTATCGGCGAGGTAAGCGGATCTTTTTTTGCGCCAATTATCCGTTCAGCCACCCGCGCTGTAATATACACGCCTTGCAATACGCTTAAAATTTTATAAGGTGTAGAATCCTTTGATACCAACTGCCCCATATACAATGCAGTTTGAGCAAGAATGCTAGTCATAAGCAGCGTCTCCAAAAGTTCATCGGGTTTGCCAATCAAATCGCTTTCCTCAACGGGAAACATCGGTCCTTTTGTATTGTAAATAGCCGCCGCCGAAAATGCCGTCAAGGGCGGGAAACTGATATCTAAAAGTCTTGCAAATAATGGCCGATTTTTATCCTTGGGAGCCTTTATTAAAATAGCTTGAATTTTTTGCTGGCTGAAATTTTCATCTATAATATACCAAGATTCTTCGTCACGCTCATAAACTTTAGGTTCAAAAGCTTCTTGCGATAAACCCAGCGCCTTTGCAATAATATCGTCAATATCTATCCCTAAAGCATTAAATAATTTGGCAATGCCCGCTATAGAAGAATCTGTTATTTTTGCAGTTATGTCCGCCATCGGAAAAGGATTGTAAACCATGTTTGGATACGGCGTCGGCTCAGTATTGACAGTTTTTAAATACGTTATCCCTTTAGAATTTCTCTTTAACCCGAAATACTCTCTCGCATTTTCTTTTGTGGGCAGTTTTATGGGATAAAGCGCCAGTTTATAATCGCCGACAGCATGCTCAGCTATAAGAGCGTCTTGATATGCAAGGTGCGATACCATCGCCGCATCCTGAGCTTCTTTTAATGCGTCTACAATTTCTTTTAACATCGCCGCCCCGTCATCCAAAGCCTCTTCTCTATGGCCGCTTTCATAGTCCCGCCACATAAACGAAGCCACTTGATTTGTAGTAAGCGTTGGAATTTGCACAATATCAGGCCTTGTGCCAAGCGCTAAAACTGAACCAATTAAATAATTGCAAGCTCCAACAAAATTCATCGTGCGCGCTTTGTGAACCGCCGCCGAAAGCGCAATATTGTCTACTTTGTTTTGCATAATCATCCTTGCGCAAATGAGCTTTGCAATGTTTAACATCATAGACCAACTAATAATTAATATCATTACAAAAACTAAAAAATAATAAAGCGATTGGCCCTTAAAATTTTTCATTTGCAAAAAACTCCCCTCTCAATATTAGTTTAATGAATAGAACCTACGCTGTCCTCAAAACGTTTGCCGTCTGGATAGGCTTTATAATAAAAATCCTCGTCTGGAGAAGGAAACATTCTGCTGCGCGCCGATTGATATCTTTTTGCGCCGCTTTGCAAAACATTGTCTTTAGAATTTTTTGGAGCTATCAGTTTGCCAAACATCACTTTTGTAAAATAATAAATTTTCACAGTTTGTTTGCTTAAACTCTTTCCCGAAAAATCCTTAGTAGTTTTACTCCCATGCCAAAGGGTTATGCCTTCATTGCTTGAAATGTCTGGAGTTTCGGTTTCTTGAGAGCCTTTAGTTCTATTGAAAAATTCTTTTACCTCATCATTAGTTGATAAAACAAAACTAGAGAGAAACCCGCCTTCATCAAATTCCGCCATTGGATAAAAAATGCGCAAATGTTTTTTAGCCCAATCCCTTGCAACTTTTGAACGTTCGCTTTTGCCGGCGACAGCTGCAGAGCGCATAGCCCTAAAAGCCGCTTCATTTGCCGTCATGTCGTCAACAATAATTATGCAAACTTGTAAAAATCCAAACATGATAATTGTTGTAAAAAGTATGCTAAATACCGCTTCAACCATAGCTTGACCAGAATTGTTCACTTGACATACCCTCCCGCAATTGAACTGGCGGCGGCATTTCCAATAAGAGCCGTTTTTGCATATTTGTTTTTCCAAACGTTTTTATACATGTTCAATACGCCCGTGCAAACTATAAACAAAACAATAAAAATTAATGCAAATTCCACAAAAGTTTGACCGCGATGATTTTTCATGGCGCTTTAGCGTTCCAAAATTTTTGGAGTAACAAAAACTAAAACATTGGTTTTTGTATCCACAATTTTGGTTGTTCTAAATAATGCCCCAAGAAACGGAATTCTTGAAAGTAAAGGGATGCCGCTTGTAGCCTTAGATTGAGTGTTTTCTATAAGACCAGCTAAAACCATAGTTTCGCCGTCTTTCATAATGAGCTTTGAGGAAGCAAATCTTTTTGCTATTGATGGATAACCGCTCACTTGAGCGTTATAGTCTAGGCGGGAAAGTTCCGTTTCTACTATTAAATCTATTTTTGAGTTTGCCAAAATTGTGGGCGTCACCGTCATTATTATCCCGTATTCTTTCCACTCAACTTTTGAACTTGCCATGGTTACATTTGCAAGGGGAATTTCTCCGCCAACCATAAACTTTGCGCTGGCGCCTGACTTTGTGATGAGTTTTGGTTTAGATAAAACTTTTGCTTGACCCGTTGCCTCAAGCGCTTTTAATGCCGCGGCAAAAGGCGTGAGCCTGCCCCAAGTTCCAGTTTCAGGCAAAGCCGCAATTGCAGTCTCCTGCAACTCTATAACAGCCGGCCAATTAATGCCGAATTCCATTACATCGTTTTCGTTTAGCTCGGTGATTTCTATAGATATTTCTACCATGCTTTGAGCATTGGAAACTATGCAAAGAAATAGCAAGCAAATCGCAAACAAAAATTTTTTCATAAGGCGTCTCCCCTTTATTTCGTAGGCTTTAAGGCTTACAATTAAAACAAGGACATCTAAAAAACTTTTGCGTCGACAAATGTTAAAAAAGTTAAAAATGAAAAGTGATGTGATAAGGCAAAAACAGATTTGAAAACTTGAAATGAAAATTGAAAAATGTGTGAAAAATTAAAACTTGAAAAAAAGAATTGCGTAAAAATAAGCTCTCGCGGAGGGCGCTAATAAAATTGGTAAGCGAAGTTTAGCAAAATTTATTTTGCAATGTCAAGGGGCGGCTCAAATTATTACAACAAAATTTTAACGAGAAAATAATTGCGCCAAAATTGGAGTTTTGAGACGAGAATATCATATATAAGCGCAAATAATAATATTGAATTTATGTCTAAATAAAATATTTGCGGTTATAATAATAATTGCAAAAAAATATTTTATTGCATTTTAAAAATTAAAATTAATCAGCTTTATAAAACAATAAAGATCATAAATTTTGATAAATATATTATGCGAATTTAAAAA
>JAITCX010000178.1 GCA_031282945.1 Elusimicrobiota bacterium | reverse complement strand
GAGTCTCTGCACGGCGCCGCTATTTTTGCAGAACTTTCAAAAATTGATTTTACAAATGCGGACGTTTTATTTTCAGGCAATATTCTTTCAGCTGAAACCAATATTGAATCATTGACGTATTTTTTAACAAGCTCCGTTACATTTTCTAAATCAAATGCGGCTTTTATCAATAATGATTTAGGTTATTACGGCGCATTTAATTTAAATGATTCTTCTGCATATTTTCTGGATTCAAAAATAAATTTTGAAAATAATATTGCTTTAGAAGGCGCAAGTCTTTATGCCGATGAAAGCCGCATATATTTTGAAAATTCATCAGCGGTATTTTCAGCCAATACAGCCCAAAACAGCGGCGCCGCGGCGGTTGCAAAGAATAATGCGCACATTTATTTTTTAAATTCCACGGTAGCTTTTATAAATAATTTAGGTAAGACAGGCGCGCTGGATATTAATTATTCCACGATAACATTTGCAAATTCAAATGTAATTTTTGCAAATAATAGCGTATACGGCGATCCAGACATATTATTGGATGCTCATTTAAACAATGGGTTTATTGTTTTTGAGGGGGAAAATGTTTTACCAAATGGAATACGCATAGACGAGGAAAGCTCGCAAGCTGGCCGCGGCGCAGTTGTAAAAACAGGAGAGGAAACGCTGACTTTTGAGGGGGGCGGCTCGCTAATTGGAAGCGCTTTTAATATATTGGAGGGAAGAGTAAAATTTAATTCCGCCATAAGCACGGCGGCGGTTTTAAACGTCAATGCGGGAGCGGCATTTTCTCTTGCAAATAATAATCAATATGATGAGTTTTATATTTTTGGAAATTTTAATTTAAAAGGCATTTTAGAATTGGATATAAATCTTTTTGAAGGGTTAGGGGATTGGATTTTTGTGGGAGGAAAATTTAGTGTTGACAATGCAACTCTCTCTCTTAATTCTATTGTTACAGATGGAAAAGAAAATGTGAAAATTCTCACTGCGCGCCAAGAATTTACTTATGCCGATTTAGACAATTTATATATAGAGCAAGATGGTTTTGCTTTTACAATTGACAGAACGTCTTTGGGGTGGGATTTGATTATCGGGCGCGACGGTCTTTGGAATGAATTTGCGCTCGCATATCAAAAGGCGCCTTATGAGTATGTTTTAGAATTGCCGCAAACTATTTCAGCTCTTTTGGAAAATAAGCCGCGTGTCTTTGGTTTAAATGCAGCTACTATTATGACTTTTGACGGAAAAGGTTATGGGCTTAATGCAGGGGGAGAATATAAAAATTTAGGTTTTATTTTAGAAAATTCCAGTTTTACTTTTATCAATATTTCTTTTACGAATTTTACAAATGAAAATTCCTCTGGAGCGGTAATCTCTGTTAACAATTCCACTCTGCAATTTTTATCAACTGTAAATTTTGATAAAAATATTTCGCAAGGGGAAAATGCCATAGGCGGCGGCGTTGTCAGCGCGCAAAATAGTTGGATAGATTTTAATAGGGTAAATTCTAATTTTAGGAATAATATAAGTTCTAATGTTGGAGGGGCTTTTGCGGCGTATAATTCAAAAATTACTTTTACAAATTCAAATTTAACTTTTGCAGATAATTTGGCAAAGAGTTCTGGAGCGGCTTTTTATTTGCAAAGCTCTACAATTATTTGGAAAAACTCAAATATAAATTTTAGAAATAATTTTGCAAACAATTTAGCAAATGACATTTATTTTGCAGATGCGCAAAGCGCTATAATTTTTGAGGGGCAAAATGTTTTAGCAGGCGGCATTAAAATAAGCGGCGATCCCAATGCGACTGTTATAAAAACAGGCAAGGGCAATTTACAATTTGAGGGGGACAAAACCATAATTGAAAGTTCTTTAGAAGTTTTTGAGGGAGGCGTTTTATTTAATTCAGTTATTTCAAGCGTCAGCTTTATAGACATGCATGAGGGGACTCTTTTATCTTTACAAGACGGCAATGACAATACAAAACTTTTTTCTGAAAATTTAATATTAAGCGGCGATTTAGCTTTGGATATAAATTTTAAAACGGGTCAATCCGACACCATTATTGTGTCTAGCATAACAATTTTATCGGGACGCAAATTAATTATAAAGGATCCAAATCCATATGATTTAACGGTGCGCGAAATTCCAATAATTAAAACTAGCACGGACTCATTTTTTGTCACATATTCTGCAAGAAATTTTACGAGAGTTGAGGACATTTTTATTTACGATCAAAATCTTTACAAACTGCGTTTTGACAAAAACACAGGAGTATTGCTTATAGAGGATATAAAGCCTTTTGATTTGGATGTAGCTCTAACTGATAATGAAAAAATTATTCAGGAGATTGTAAATGAAAACGGCTTCTTGAAGATGCCTATGACAAGGTTGGATATAATTAAACAACGCCATGCATTAGATAGTTTAAGCGGCGTATTTTATGCAAACATTTTTATGAATTCGCTTTTAATGGATGTGCAAAGTTTTTTCAGTCAAATGCATCAAGCTCCTCTTTTTAAAGTATTAGTGACGGGCAATATTTCAAAGAGCGAAGTTTTAAAACATCAACAGACATTGGGTAAATTTGAGGCTGAAAGTTTTGGCGCATTAATGGCTACAGATTTATTTGCAAATAGGGTTATTAGGGTGGGAATTTTATTGGCTTCAAATTATAAAACTTTTAATCAAGAAAACAACACTGCAAATTTAATTGAAGCGATAGGGGGAATGTATTGGGATTTGCGATACAGGGGTTTTAGCGGGCGCGCTTTAGTAAATGGAAAATATGCGCAAGGAACTGTTAGCCGTGAAATTGAGCTGGACAAAATTTATAAACCCACTTCAAATATTTCTTTAACGGGGGCTGGGGCTGCGTTAAATTTGGAATACATGTTTTTATTAAACCGCAAGCCGAATTTACAGCAAATTATTGGACCTTTTATTATTTATGAATTGAGTCAAATAAATATTGGAGAGACGGATGAAATGGGAGGCGAAATAACAAATTTGCATTTTCCAAATCAAATAAAAAACAGTCAAATTATAAAAAGCGGTTTAGAGTTTAGGCAGAGAAATACGAAAACGGAGTTTTTTATAAATGTTTTTGCGGGACAAAATATAAATGAGGCGCAAGAGTTTGAGGCGGAGTTTATAGATTCCGAGCAAAAATTTAAAATTGAAAGCGACACTGAGGATTTGTTGTTTTACGGCGGGCAAATTGGATTAAATTTAAGTTTAACAAAAACGATAATGATTGGGGCGCAATTTAATATGCATGCAAATGACAATTTAATGAATTACAATGCAAGTTTAAATATGCAATATAAACTGCCCAATAAGTCCATCGTTCCGCGTCCAAAACTGCCCAAGCTGACATTTGTAGAAAACTCGTCAACTCTGACAAGAGAAAGCGCTGTGGAGCTAGCCAATTTTGCAAAGCAATTTGTAAAAGCGAAAGTGAAATATAAACGTTTAGTAATTTTTGTGAGGGTAAATAAATCTAAGGATGCGGGATCCGTTTCAACAAATAAATTAATTTTGGAACGGGCAAATAATGTTGCAAAAATCCTCAATAAAAATAAAATTCCAAAGAGAAAAATTAGTTTTGGAACTAAACAAGTTACGACTAAAGAGAAAATTGGGGTAAGGGTGGAGCGGTAGGGGGGGGGGGGATAAACTTTGCCAACTTCAATTACCCATATTTTTTGACTTTTTATAATTAAGCGCTTTAATAAACTTTCTTTGAAAAAACAGATGGGAAAACCGCTAAAAAATTACTTTTTATTAAATGCCAAATTTCCTATAATAGTAGTTATATGAAAGTTGTTTTTTATGGATATAAATGTAATTTAATTTACTTGAGGAATAGAAATGAACAATTTAGAACAATTGAGGGATTTACCATTGGACTGCCAAGATTTTAGAGAATTGCGGGAACTAAATCTTGTATATGTAGATAAAACTGAGCAGATTTGCAAGATGGTAAAAAAGAACAAATATTATTTTTTAGCAAGGCC
>JAITCX010000166.1 GCA_031282945.1 Elusimicrobiota bacterium | reverse complement strand
GCAGCTAAAGGCATAAACCCAAAATTGGGTTTTGCCACAACATTTTTGTTGTTTATTGTTTAGTCGCTTTTTACAGAGCCGGCGACCAACTCTGACCTGCGTCCAACATTCTCACCATTTACGTCGATCCCTGTTCGCCCCCAAAATTGTTTAAAATTTTGTTTTGCAAAACTTTTGCAATTCTATAATTTTTTGACAAGTTTTACTAATACCCTAAAGCCATTTTTTCTCTTTTGTAAAAAAGAGAGCGGAAATTATTTCTCTTTGGGAAAGAGAAACAGAAATTTCTTTTATCAAAAGAAACAAAAACTTAATGCTCTTTAAACTTATTTCTTTATTTTTGTTTTGCGTTACCTTTTGATTTTTCGGCGCCGCTTAAAATCTCTTTTTAAAATTCATCTTTTTCTCATTGAAAGTTCATAACTTCTTTTCTCTTCATCAAATTCTTTATATTTTTTTTGCGCTTCCTTTTTATTTTTTAGCCACGCGCCATGCGAAAATTTTTTTCGCCCCCGCGCCGACTCTACTTTTGACGTGACTGACAGCAGTCTGTTCTGCCACGCCCGCCTGGGTGAGGGCAAAGGAAACTTCCAGTTTCCTTTGCCCTCTTGGCGAAAAAAATTTCTCGTAAAGACCAAGCGCTTTGCCGCTTTCGCTAGGCTAAAAAATAAAAAGAGCGCAGGAGATAGTACGACACGCCAAAAACAAAAACACAGCAACAACAAAGACAATGACAAAACAAAAAAATTTCTCGTAAAGCAAGCGCTTACGCTCCGCTACGCCGCAAAACCAAAAGAGCGCGGAGAAAGGTACGACACGACAAAGACAAAAAAACACAACAAAAAAAGAAGTGAAAAATTTCTCGTAAAGACCAAGCGCTTTGCCGCTTACGCTAGGCTAAAAAATAAAAAGAGCGCGGGAGAAGGTACGACACAGCAAAAACAACAGCAGCGACAAAACAAAAAAATTCTCGCATAGCAGCGCTTACGCTGCGCTACGCCGCAAAACCAAAAGAGCGCGGGAGAAGGTATGACACGACAAAGACAAAATTAAAAGCAAAGACTTAATTTAAATTTTTCTAAATATTATTAAAAAAGACACAATACGGGAAAATAATAGAAATTGAAATCTATTTTTCAACATTAAAACCATTAAATAATGTCTTTCAATTTTATGCTTATCGTCAACTCTTTGTTTTCAAGCTTAGCGACAATCTCTTTTATATTTGTAGAAATTTTCTCTATATTTTGCGTTATCGCTTTAATGTTTTCTAAGTTTTGCGGAGTCAAGTTTTTTAAAGCTGATAAATAATCTGTAAATGCCATGATTTTCTCCTTGGGATTTAATGCGCTTTACTTTGAAATTCCAAAAAATCTAATTTTAATAAACTAAAATAGTCCAATAATATATTAAATTATTTTTTACAAATAGCCAGACAAATAGAATATTCCCGTCATAATTTTTATATATTTAGAAAACTAAAATGCAGAGAGCGCTGTATTGGCGCATTCTGCATTTTCAATTTGCCGCCTCTATTTCTTTACTTATTTCTCAATAATTGTTTATATCGCTGATTGTCAATCTGTTTATTTTTATCTAAATCTCTAAAATTATCCCTAGGAAACAGCATTTATCTTTTAATTTTTCTACCTCTTTAAATATTATTAACCCTTGTTTTCCAGTAATTGCTTATATTTTTGATTGTCAATTTGAAATTCTATATCTGTATTCTGCATTATTTCATCAAATAAAATATCCACAAATCCTCCCCATAAATCATCATAAGCCTTAAGTACTTTCTGGAAATGTTGGTTCCACTTATCCATAACGCGTTGCTCTTCTTTTTCCATAGAATCTCCCACTGCCAGACCACCAAGAGCAGCTAAAGCTATACCCATCCACCCTACCACGGGGATAGCGGCGGCGACACCAATCCCGGCTAGTCCACCTTTAAAAAAACCTCCCACCCCAGAATCAGATACATTTTCAATAACCTCCTCTTTTAAAACATCCAATCTATCTAATAATTGACACAAATATGCGGCATTTTCTTTTAAAAAGTTAACAATTATTTGATTTATAAAATTAATCTGTATTTTTTGCCCTCTATCTACAAATCTAATAAGATACCTTGAAATATCATTTAGCGAATCTACCAAATCTAATTTTATGCTCTCGGCATCAAATGCACTTACAAAAGTATGAGGAGAGCTATCTTCATCTAATTCTGCAAAGCGAGATTCAATTTGATGAAAAAACAACTTGTAGATATGCGCTAAATGTTTTTCAGTCAAAACAATTGACCCACCCCCTCGTTCATAGTTAACTAATTGTCCGCCTTGCAGGGCGGTTCCGCAATCTTTACAGAATTTAGCGGACGCCTCATTGTCTGCTCCGCAAGAATGGCATAAACCCGCTTTTCCTACTGCACTGCCGCATTCACTACAAAATTTAGCATTATTTTTTAATTTAGCATTACAATTTGAGCATCTCATATATATCTCCTTTTCATCTTTTATCAACTTCAAAATTAATTTGTAGAAACATTAAATCAATTATATCCTTTAGTATTTATTCTTATTCTCATCTAAAAATTTTTGGGCATTCTCATCTCCTTGTTTCGCCGCTTTTTCATACCAGTAAAATACTTTTTGTTTGTCTTGCGGAATTCCGTCCCCATTGTCATACATAATCCCTAAATTGCATTGTGCATTTGCATATCCCTGCTGCGCCGCCTTTTCATACCAGTAAAGGGCTTTTTGTTTGTCTTGCGGAATTCCGTCCCCATTGTCATACATAACTCCTAAATTGTATTGTCCGCTTGCATATCCCTGCTGCGCCGCTTTTTCATACCAATAAAAAGCCTTTTCATAGTCCTCATTTTCATCATATTTCTCCGCTTTTTGCATTAATTTTTCAATGCTTTCTCCTGCGCCCCCCATGGCCGCCCCGCAATTTGTGCAGAACTTTGCCAAAGGATCATTTTCTGCACCGCACGAATGGCAGAAGCTTACATTTTTCACAGCAGTTCCGCACTCCGTGCAAAATTTAGCATTGTTTTTCAACTCAGCATTACAATTTGAACATCTCATATCTCTCTCCTTTTCACCCTTTATCAACTTAAAAATTAATTTGTAAAAACATTAAATCAATTATATCCTTCAACATTAACCTGTCAATTTCACTTTCATTTTTTTTAATAATCGTCCCGCGATGCATTTAATTTTTCCGCCTCTAAATTTTTATCTCCCCCTAAACATCCAAGTCCTCCCTTGATTTTTGGAATAGTATGTGCCTTTGCCTGTCAAGGCAACGATTTCGCCGCCATTATCCACCAAGCTCTTAAACCCTCCCGCAAGCGGCGCTATGCACCGCATAAGCCAAAGGCGGCCGCCGTTTGTTGAATATTCAATTTTGTTTGAATCTGTTGGACAAATGCGAATAAGCTCCCTGCCTAAATCTAAAATATTGCT